>JAZPXS010000018.1:0-6678 GCA_045543775.1 Clostridia bacterium | reverse complement strand
AGATCCTCACGCTCAAACTTAAGCTCATTGCCGTCAATATTAAGAGTAATAAATCCGTTTGCATTGAGCTCTGCAACAGCTTTTGCACCGTCAAGTTCAGGGAGCATAGCTCTTATCTGTCCCAAGAATTTTCCGTATTTTGGACCTACGGTCTTTAGCTGAGGCTTGATGTTGTAGCTTGCAAAACTGTCGGTGTTGTCTGTGTACACAACTTCCTTTACATTGAGCTCTTCTGCGATAATATCAGAGTAGAAGCTGTCAAGCTCACCTGCTTCGGATTTAACATACATCTTGCCGATAGGCTGACGGTTCTTGATTGCGGAAGCATTTCTTGCACTGCGTCCGAGAACAACTATCTTAAGGATTTCGTCCATCTTTGCTTCAAGCTCGCTGTCAATAAGAGTTTCGTCTGCCTTGGGGTAGTCACAAAGGTGAATACTTTCGGGAGCATTCTTGTCAATGGAGCAAACCATATTGCGATAGATATCTTCTGTCATAAAGGGAATCATAGGTGCCGCAACCTTGCAGAGTGTAACTATTGCAGTATAGAGTGTCATATATGCATTAATCTTGTCCTGAGGCATACCCTTAACCCAGAATCTCTCTCTGCTTCTTCTTACATACCAGTTACTAAGTTCATCGGTAAAGTCCTGAAGAATTCTTGCAGTTTCCGTAATCTTGTAGTTTTCAAGATATTCATCTGCCTGCTTAACAAGGGAGTTAAGCTTGGAGAGAAGCCACTTATCCATTACAGAAAGAGTACTGTAATCAAGAGTGTATTTTGTCGCATCGAACTTGTCTATATTAGCATATAGGATAAAGAATGCATATGTGTTCCAGAGAGTACCCAGGAATTTTCTCTGTCCCTCTGTTACTGCACCTGCGTGGAATCTGTTGGGGAGCCAGGGAGCAGAGTTGGAGTAGAAGTACCATCTTATTGCATCTGCACCAAAGCTTTCCAGTGCATCAAAGGGGTCTACAGCATTTCCCTTGGATTTGGACATCTTCTGACCGTTTTCATCCTGGACGTGGCCTAAAACAATAACATTTTCGTAGGGTGCCTTGTTAAAGAGAAGTGTGGACTCTGCAAGAAGTGAGTAGAACCATCCTCTTGTCTGGTCAACGGCTTCGCTGATAAACTTGGCAGGGAATGTATCTTCAAATATTTCCTTGTTTTCAAATGGGTAGTGCCACTGAGCAAAGGGCATTGCACCGGAGTCAAACCAGCAGTCAATAACTTCGGGAACTCTTACCATTTCCTTTCCGCATTCGGGACACTTTATGGTAACGGCATCTATCCACGGTCTGTGGAGCTCAATGTCATCGGGGCAGTTACTGCTCATTTCCTTAAGCTCTGCAATGGAACCAATTGCGTGTCTGTGACCGCATTCACATTCCCAGATATTGAGGGGAGTTCCCCAGTATCTGTTACGGCTTACACCCCAGTCCTGAACATTGTTGAGCCAGTCACCGAATCGTCCCTTACCAATGCTCTCGGGTATCCAGTTGATTGTATTGTTGTTGCGGATAAGGTCTTCCTTAACTGCAGTCATTTTGATAAACCAGGAGTCTCTTGCATAGTAGATAAGGGGAGTATCACATCTCCAGCAGAACGGGTAGTCGTGCTCAAATTTGGGAGCATCAAAGAGGAGTCCTGCTTTGTCGAGGTCTGTAAGAACAACCGGGTCTGCATCTTTTACAAACATACCCTTGTATGGGGTTTCCTCGGTAAGATTACCGCTTCCGTCAACAAACTGTACAAAGGGGAGGTCGTACTTTCTGCCTACATTGGCATCGTCTTCACCAAATGCGGGAGCAATATGAACTATACCTGTACCGTCGGACATAGTTACATAGCTGTCGCAGGTGATGAAATGACCTTTCTTTTTCTGTTTTTCGCATACGGGTTTAACAAAGTCAAAGAGGGGTTCGTACTCTCTGTTTTCAAGGTCAATTCCCTTGAATGTTTCTATGATTTCGTATGCCGGTGTATCGTCTGTGGCAAGCTTGCCCAAAACCTTGTCGGTAAGAGCGGTTGCCATATAGTATGTGTAGCCGTCTGCCGCTTTCAGCTTGCAGTATTCATCATCGGGGTTAACGCATAGTGCCACATTGGAGGGGAGAGTCCAGGGAGTGGTTGTCCATGCAAGGAAGTAAGCATCTTCGCCAACAACCTTGAATCTGACTACCGCAGAGCGTTCCTTAACGGCCTTGTAACCCTGCGCAACTTCGTGTGAGGAAAGGGGAGTACCGCATCTGGGGCAGTAGGGAACGATTTTGAAGCCTTTGTAGAGGAGGCCTTTTTCCCAGATTTCTTTAAGTGCCCACCACTCGGATTCAATAAAGTCGTTGTGATATGTTACATAGGGATCATCCATATCAGCCCAGAAGCCGACAGTGGAAGAGAAGTCCTCCCACATACCCTTGTACTTCCATACACTTTCCTTACAGTGGCCGATAAAGGGTTCAAGACCATATTCCTCAATCTGCTCCTTACCGTCAAGACCGAGAAGTTTTTCCACTTCCAGCTCAACGGGAAGACCGTGTGTGTCCCAGCCTGCCTTACGGGGTACCTTGTAACCTTTCATAGTGCGGTATCTGGGTATCATATCTTTTATAACACGGGTGAGAACATGTCCTATGTGGGGTTTTCCGTTGGCAGTCGGGGGACCGTCATAGAAAGAGTATGTAGGACATTGCTCACGGATTTCGATAGATTTTTTGAATATATCGTTTTCCTTCCAGAACTGTTCTATGATTTTTTCTCTTTGAACAAAGTTCAGGTTATTGTCAACCTTATTATACATAAAAATAACCTCCGTTATTCATCTTCTTTAACTAATATATTATACAACCTAATTATACCATTGACAAGGAAAAACAAGGGCAAAAGGATACCTTGCAGGTATATTTTATCTCAATTTTTACAAAATACAATGTAGGGGTGATGAAAAATGTTTTTGCCAAGGACAGACCTTGCTTTGGAAGCGGCAGCTTTCAGCGGTTCCGGTGGAGAAAAAAAGCTTTCCGGAGTGTCTTCGGATACTTACAGCGACGGTGATATTACCGTTACCAAGGTAGTGATAGAAAACGAAGAGGGCGAAAGGCTGATAGGTAAACCACGGGGAAATTATGTTACTGTGGAATGTCGGTCTTTGAGAGAAGAGAGGGCAGATTACGACGAAAGGGTAAAAAACGCTTTTACCAGAGAGCTTGAGGAAATTCTTAAACCACATAATCCAAAAACAATACTTGTGGTGGGACTGGGTAACCGGTTTGTAACTCCGGATTCCCTTGGCCCGCGTGTTTCTGACGAAATAACAGTAGTAAAAGACCGCCTCCTCAGCATAAGTCCGGGAGTACTTGGAATTACGGGAATACAGACAGAGAGCATTGTAGAGGGAATATCGGAAAAAACAAAGCCTGATGCAGTAATCGCAATAGATGCACTTGCATCACGGAGTATGCATAGAATATGCACCACCATTCAGATAGCCGACACAGGAATTACTCCCGGAGGAGGTGTTGGCAACACGCAAAAGGCACTTAATGAAGCTACACTCGGAGTTCCGGTTATAGCAGTAGGGGTTCCCACTGTGGTAGATGCTTCCACCTTGGCTCATGATGCGGTCAGCCATATGCTGACGGAAGTGGATAAGGACGGAGAATATTCCCAAAATGAGGAAAAAAGATACAATATGATAAAGGAAATATTAGATCCCTATTTTGGTCAGCTTATAGTCACACCCTCGCAGATAGACTGTGTAATTACCAAGGTTGCTTCCATTATTGCAGAGGGGATAAACAGTTTGGGACATAAAGCGGACAAAAAAATAATATAATGTTCAGGAGGGAGGAGATGATGGAATATAGCTAAAAGCCCATACCTTGTATTTGGACAAAAAAACAAAAGATTTGTAGCCTTTGTACTTGATGCTTCGCTTTTAAAAAGCATTGTGTCATATACTCTCCCAATGATTTTGTTGTTGGGCATGTTCTGGGGATTAGCGGATGGTGACGCAAAAAGCAGTTTTATGGAAATGGGCGTGCGTGGCAGTGTGTTTTCGACAGGCTCTGATTATGAGAGTATTAACGATACGGCAAAAATGCTTATATCCGCCAAGGTATCTCCGCTTTTTGGACAAGTGAAAAAATCGGCATCAAAAAAGGAAGAGATTCCGGAGATTAGCAAAGATGAACAACCGCCTCCAAGAGGTGAAGTCAGTATCAAAAATGAAACTGATTATGAAATTGATGTACAGTCGCTTCTAAATGAAAAAATCAAAATTTCAACAAAAAATCCAAAGGTGCTGATAGTTCACACCCACGCCAGCGAGAGCTATACGCCGGATGAAAAATATTACTACGAAGAGACAGACAACTACCGTACCGATGATTGCAATTACAATATGATTCGTGTCGGAGAGGTTCTGGCAAAGTCTCTAAAAAGTAACGGAATAGATGTAATCCATGACAAAACAATAAACGACCGTCCGTCATACAATGCATCATATAATAAGACGAAATCTGTTATAGAAAGCCATCTGAAAAAAGATAGCGACATAGCCTTTGTGTTTGATATACACCGTGATGCCCTTGGCGGCGAAGGGAATGCCGCAAAATTTGTAAAGAATATAGACGGTGAGGATTGTGCACAGGTTATGATGGTTTGCGGCACTGATACCAATCTGGAAAATCCCCGATGGAGAGAAAACCTTAAGCTTGCTCTTAATATCCAGAGTTACCTCGAGGGAATGCATCCCGGCTTTATGCGGCCTGTTAATTTACGCAGGGAAAGATTCAACATGCATCTTACAACCGGTTCTCTGATATTTGAGGTGGGTGCAAACGGTAACACCCTTACCGAGGCCATTGCTTCTGCACAGTATCTCGGGGAGGGGTTGGCAGAATTTATAAAGGAATGTATAAAATAACTGTCCGGAATCATAGTATGTAACTATGTTACCGGACAGTTGTTTGTCAGTTCTGGTATGTAAGTATGTCGCCTACACCGCTGAATATGTACTTTGGTCTGTATGGAAACTTGTCAATATCTTCTCTTGCGGTTACTCCCGAAAGGACAAGCACCGTATCAACATTGGATTCAATACCGGCTATGATGTCGGTATCCATTCTGTCACCGATAAAAGCTATTTCTCCACTGTGACAGTTAAGCTTGTTGAGTCCGTGACGGAGCATAATGGGATTAGGCTTTCCTACAAAATATGCTTTCTTTCCCGTGGAAATCTCAATAGGAGCAATAAGCGAACCTGTGGCAGGCATAATGCCCGTTGCTGTGGGCCCCGTTATGTCGGGGTTTGCACCAATGAGCTTTGCACCGTTGTTTACAAGCTCTATGGCTTTTTCTATTTTTTCAAAGTTATAGGTTCTGGTCTCTCCCACAACAACATAGTCGGGGTTTACGTCATTCATATATATTTTGTGGTCATAGAGAGCTTTGGTAAGACCTGCCTCACCGATAACATATGCAGTACAACCGGGATTCTGACTTGCAAGAAATGCTGCGGTTGCCATAGCACTTGTGTAGAAATGGTCGGCACTTACCGTAAGTCCCATTCTTTCAAGCTTCATACTGAGTTCGTGGGGAGTTCTTTCGGGACTGTTGGTAAGAAAAACAAATTTTTTGTCGTTGTCAATAAGCCAGTTTACAAATTCCCGTACACCGTCGAGAATTTTGTTTCCGTGGTATATAACGCCGTCCATATCACATATAAAACCTTTTTTGCTTAATATTTCGTTCATAATAACACCTCATTTATTATTTCATTTTTTGTATTGTCCTTTCAAGAATTTCCGCTGCATCGTACACAAGACAGTCACAGGGACGTTTTTTATAGTATTCCTTGTTTCTTTCATCGGGAATATGTGTTGTTTTGTCAAGTCCGGTGAGGGTTCTGCATATTATGGAACCGTTCTTTTTTGTAAATTCATTTGCCATATCCTGAATGAGCTTGTAGTGGTCTGCTTTTGCACTTCCGCCGTCGGGGGTGGTGTAGCCAAACATTTTTCCTGCTATTATGCACATACCGCTTACTGCACCGCAAACCTCACGAAGTCTGCCGATTCCTCCTCCGAAAGATGAGGAAATCGCAAGGGCGGTTTCTTTGTCTATGCCTGCTTCTTCGCAAAAAGCGAGCACTACTGCCTGACAACAGTTGTATCCGTCTTTAAAGTACTTTTGAGCAAGCTCTGCTTTTGTATGTTCATTCATAAATATCATCCTTTCATACATACCCATATTACAACTTTTGATAAAAAAAGTCAATATAATACAGATATTGCATTTTATGTATTTTATGGTATAATATATTTATATACTATGATAAGATAGAGAGGTTTTTGGATATGAACAAACAACTATCAAAAGAAGCTTTGGGTATAATACTAAAAATGCAGCAAAATGAGCTTACAGAGAGCTATATTTATGCGGAAATAGCCGCCTTTGCAAAAGGAGAGGAAAACAAAGAAACATTGATGCGCCTTGCCTCTGAGGAAAAGAAGACGGATCGTAGCCATGTCGTGCTGTGAGCCAAGGAGTTGTCTGGGTTGGTTGTCTTCCTAAGACCGGCTTGGCCTCCGACTTATGCGGAAATAGCCGCCTTTGCAAAAGGAGAGGAAAACAAAGAAACATTGATGCGCCTTGCCTCTGAGGAAAAG
>JAZPXS010000017.1:0-10110 GCA_045543775.1 Clostridia bacterium | reverse complement strand
CTATATAAGAGGCATGCAGGAAAACGGAAATATGCTAGCCGGATGCAAGCACTTTCCCGGAGATGGTATGGATGACAGAAATCAGCATTTCTGCACCACGGTAAATCCTCTTTCCAAGAAAGAATGGATGAGAACTTACGGATATGTATTCAGGAGAATGATAGATGCAGGTGTAGCATCAATTATGGTGGCTCACGTTGCACTGCCTTCGGTTGAGGATAATATTGATCCAATTCTCGGACCACTTCCTGCATCACTTAGCTACAACATAATGACAAAGCTTCTTCGTGAGGAAATGGGCTTTGAGGGATGTATAGTTTCCGATGCTATGGCAATGATTGGTGCCTGCTCTGTATATCCTCCCGAAAGACTTGCGGTGGAATTTATAAAAGCCGGAGGCGATTCTCTTCTTTTTGGGGTAGAACGAGATTTTGACAGCCTTGTACAGGCGGTAAATGACGGCGAAATAACAGTAGAACGTATAAAAGAATCGGTTTCCAGAATTATCACCATGAAAGAAAGGGCAGGTCTTCTTGACTCCTTTTGCGATGATGATATTGAGCTTACGGAGGATGCAACTGCTATTGCGCAGGAAATTGCAGATAAGAGTATTACCGTAATACGAAATACACAGAATCTTATTCCTCTCAATGTAAAGGAGAATTCAAAGTTCCTCATAATAAACTTTCAGGAATTTTCCAAAAATGACGACACCGCACCTTGCATAAAGACACTTGGAACAGTATGCGAAGAGCTTACAAAAAGAGGACATAGTGTGGATATGTACCTTTCCAGAGATATCAGCCACTACGAGCTTGAAACAATCAAAGATAATTATGATTGTATACTGCTTAACTGCAGGATAAGCTCCAAGGATTATCTCGGCGGGACACTCAGAATTAATTGGGACAACATTATGCCTTTCTGGAGAGGCGTGGCAATAGATCATCCATGCGTTGTGTTTACATCCTTTGGAGATCCCTACAAATTATATGAGCTACCATTCCTGCGAACATATGTCAATGCATATTCTTCGTCTCACCATACGCAGAGAGCCTTTGTTAAGGTACTTCTGGGAGAGATAGAAGCAAAGGGCAAAAGTCCCGTGAAATTGAAAGGATTTTTTGAAAGAGGGGTATAAATATATGAAAAGAATTGAAGTAAATGACAAAAAATTTGAATACCCGTATGTGGTGTATATGCCCGAAGAATTTACCGAAAATCTTCCGCTTGTTATTCAGCTTCACGGCGGCGGCGAAAAGGGAAACGGCGGAGAGGATTTGTATCTTGTGGAAAGACACGGATTTGCATCTCTGCTAAAAGAAAAGGATTTTCCCTGTATAGTAGTTATGCCTCAGTGCCCCAAGGATGAAATATGGCTTATTCAGGTTAAACTCATTAAGAAATTTATCGTTGAAATGCAGGAAGAATACAAGGTTGATAAGTCAAAAACCACAGTCTGCGGACTTAGTATGGGTGCTTATGCAACCTGGTATCTCGGTACTACATATCCCGATATGTTTGCAGCGATTGCTCCCTGCTGCGGAGGAGGAATGCCTCTGTATGCCAAAGCGCTTACTATGCCGGTATGGGCTTTCCACGGTTCCGATGATGACGTGGTACATCCCATGGAAAGCTTTAATATGATTAATCGTATCCGTCAGCTTAAGATTAATAATAATGTGAAGTTTACCGTGTTCGACGGTGTAATGCACGATTCTTGGAAATTAGCCTTTACTGAGCCATTGTTAAACTGGCTTTTGGAACATAAAAAATAATAATTTAATATAAGGAGTGTTTTGTTATGAGTAAGAAAATTTCTGTTGCAGTTTTTGGCTGCGGTAAGATGGGCAACACCATCATTGCCGATGTGGCAGCTATGGATGAGGTAGACAAGATATATGGCTACGATGTAAATCAGGCACAGCTAGATGCTACAATCGCAAAGCATGAAAAGGTTGTGGCAGTTACCACAAATCTTGATGAAATACTTGCAAATGAGGAAATCAAGCTTGTTTACATTGCTACAGCAAATGAATTTCACGTGCCCCTTGCCTGTGCCGCTATGAGAGCAGGAAAGGCAGTTATGACTGAAAAGCCTTCCGGTATAACCTATGACCAGGTAGAGGAACTTATCAGAGTTCAGAAAGAAACCGGTGCATTTCTTCAGGTCGGTTTTGAATGTCGCTACTCCAAAGCATATATGATTGCCAAGGAGATTGTTGCTTCCGGCGAAATCGGAAAGCTTGTAAATGTGCACTTTACATACACAATGTCTCCCTATGCTGAATTCAAGAAGCTTGCAGATGGAACCAAGGTAAAGAACTGGCGTGTTACCAAGGAAGCAGTAGGAAGTATGTTCCTCGAAAAGCTTTGTCACTATATTGATCTTGTTCGCTGGTGGAATGAGGGATCAAGAATTGACAAGTTTATTTCCACAGGCTTTGACAATGTAATCCCTTACTTTGAACTTGAGGATAATGTACATGTTACATATCACTTTGATAACGGATGTACAAGTCACTTAAACTTCAATATGTGCGTTGCTCCCCACGGTAACTCCGATATGATGGGTGACTATGACCTTGCAGACCAGGATAAGGACGGTCACAAGCTCAACTATGTTCTCACCGGTACCGAGGGTGCAATAGAAATTGATGTATTCCAGAGACAGCTTCGTGTATATCACCATCCCGGCAAACCCGGTCAGGAAAAGGAAGAAATGGTAAGAGTTGTAGAATGGGATAAGACCGGCGGCGGTGCTCCCAATGGTGAAAACACATACTTCCACAGTACTTATGCACAGAATCAGGATATAGTTCTCCGTGTCGTGAACGGTGATAAGCCTGCAATAGATGTTGAGGATGCTCAGGAATCCATAAGAGTTTGTCTTGATTTTACAAAGGCAACTGCAGATAAGAAATGGCAGGTAGTAGAGAGATAAAGGATTTGGTTTTATGAAACTTCCGACAGAACCTAAATACGGTTTTCGAAAGAGAATGAGAAAAATCCACAAAGAATATGTCAGGGATTTTTCTCTCACAAAGAAAAATAACGAATTTGAGTTTGCAAACGGTGTTACTCTTGTTTTGCCAAAATCCTCCGGTGCTGTGCTGAAATGTGCCGGAGAGGATTTTGTTAATTATCTTTTTACCTCAATGAGTGTTTCAGCGATGGTTGGCTATGTGCCTGCCGGAGAAACTTCGGTATATCTTAATATAGATTTTTCAATTGACGAGGATTATATAATAGATGTTTCTGAAAATATTGTCATAAGAGGTAAAACCGAGAGAGCACTTGCACAGGCGTTATATGCTCTGGAAGACAAGATGAATCTGCGAAAAGCTCCCTTTGTGGAAAAAGGTATAATATCCCACACATTTATGTTTTCCCCCAGAATGGTGCACTCAGGCTATGCTCTTGATGACTATCCAAATGAGCATTTGTCCTCCATTGCTCACGCAGGTATGGATGCAATACTCATTTTTGTCAAAGATGTAAATATGACACCCTCGGGATTTTTGGATTTTAACGACCTCATAGACCGTGCAGCACGATATGGACTTGATGTTTATGCATACAGCTATATGAAAAGTCAGTTTCATCCCGATGATGCAGGTGCAAAGGAATTTTACGAAAATCTCTATGGCAGACTTTTTGAGTGCTGCCCCGGTTTCAAGGGCGTAATACTTGTAGGTGAGTCTGTTGGCTTCCCAAGTCATGACCAAAGAGTTGCACCGGAAAATAAGATGTCCCGAAAAGACGGAATACCCTATCTCAAACCCCGTCCGGGATATTTCCCTTGCAGTGACTATCCCCTGTGGCTTGACCTTATCAAGAACACAATACGTGCTCACAAGAAAGATGCAGATATTGTTTTCTGGACTTACAACTGGGGTTATGCGGATGCAAAGGAAAGACTTGAGCTAATAGAAGCACTTCCCACAGATATAACCCTTATGGTTACATATGAGATGTTTGAGTCCTACAAACTCGGATCAATAAAACAAACCGTTGCAGACTATTCACTGGCATTTCCCGGTCCCGGCTTTTACTTTACATCCGAAGCGGAGGTTGCAAAAAAGCGAGGAATTAAGCTCTATGCAATGACAAATACCGGAGGACTTACATGGGATATGGGTACAATTCCCTATGAGCCTATGCCTCTCCAGTGGATGAAACGTCACCAAGGTCTCAGGGAAGCAAACGGGAAGTACGGTCTTTGCGGACTTATGGAATCCCATCATTACGGCTACTGGCCGTCCTTTATAGGAGAGCTTGCAAAGCAGAATTTTATCAAAGAAAACAGTGACCTTAACGTAAATCTCAAAAATGTAATAAAAATGCATTTTGGGTTGGAAAATACAGACAAGATTATTAAGGCACTCAAAAAGTGGAGTGATGCAATAGCAAATTACACTCCAACCGATGCTGACCAGTACGGTGCATTCCGATGCGGTCCATCATATCCTCTGTGCCTTGTAAAAGCTGTAAAACCGCCTACTGCGGATTTTGCACATTTCGGTAATAAAATTCTTTTTACCACATATCCTGCAGACTATGCTCCCAACACCATTCTGCCCTGCGGCAGGGGAATGCTTCCGTCACTTCGCATCAACGGTGAATTAAAGGCTCTGTACAAAATGCAGAAGCTAATGGAGGAAGGTCTTGCGATTCTTAAGGAGATTGACAATCCTGCAGAAGAATTTTCATATCTTGTAAATCTTGGTGAATATATATGCACCTGTGTTCAGACAGGAATTCACGCTAAAGAATGGTATATGCTCACCGGTAAACTCAAAATTGAGACAAATCGCAGTAAAGTATTAAAAATGATAGAAGAAGTAAAAGGAATGCTTCTCAGTGAAAAAGAAAATGCACTAAGAGCACTTGATGCCGTAAAAAAAGATTCCCGCCTCGGATGGGAACCCAGTATGGATTATATAGGCGGTGCGGAAGCTATAGAGTGGAAGCTTCGTCACCTTGAGTATGTTCTGGACTTTGAAGTTGGCTGCTTTGTTAACGGCTCAGCTGATAAATGGTACGAATAGGAGAGAATAATAATGTCAAGCTACAAAGTAAAAAAGACAGATGCGGATATGGATTGGTTTATTCATGACCGCTTTGGAATGTTTATCCATTTTGGTCTTTATTCCATGGCAGGAAGACACGAATGGGTAAAAACAAAGGAAAAAATATCAGAAGAACATTACGATAAGTATTTTGAACACTTTAATCCCGATAAGTTTGATGCGGATGAATGGGCACAAAAGGCAAAAAAAGCAGGCATGAAATATGCCATAATGACCGCAAAGCATCACGAAGGATTTTGCCTTTTTGATTCTGAATATACAGATTACAAGTCCACAAACACCCCTGCAAAGAAGGATTTTATCAAGGAATATGTAGAAGCCTTCCGCAAGGCAGGACTCAAGGTTGGTATATACTATTCACTTCTTGACTGGCACCATCCTCACTATCAGATAGACCTTTTTCATCCCCGCAGAGCAGAAAGCTGGGCAGAGGAAGAGGACAAAAAGCGTGATATGAACATATACAAGGATTATGTGTTCAGTCAGGTGAGAGAGCTTCTTACAAACTACGGAAAGATTGATATTATCTGGTTTGACTTTACATATCCCACCATGGATTCTATAAGAAATGAGTACAATCAGTTTGCTATCCGTGATTACAAGGAATGGATGAGATGGACTACCAAGGAAACATGGGATGCAGAAAACCTCATAAAGATGATAAGAAGCATTAACCCCGGAATAATAATCAACAACAGAACGGGAATAAACCAGGACATCACAACTCCCGAACAGAAGCAGACTGACAACTGGCCGAGATTCCCCGGTACAGATGAGCTTTGGGCATGGGAAGCTTGTCAGACATTCTCCGGTTCATGGGGTTATTACCGTGATGAAATGAGCTGGAAAACTCCCGATATGCTCATCCGTATGCTCTTAAACAGTGTATCCGGAGGAGGAAATCTGCTTATGAACGTTGGTCCCACAGCAAGGGGTAACTTTGACCACAGAGCAGACGAAGCTTTGGCAGTATTTGAAAAATGGATGGATTTAAATTCCCGTTCCATATACGGATGCACCAAGGCAGAGCCGGAGTTTATTGCACCTCCCGGAACAGTGCTTACTCAGTCGGAAGATGGAAAGAGGCTTTACATTCACCTTATCGACTATCCCTTCTCCGCACTTAAGATGGAAAATATGATAGGGAAGGTTGATTACGCACAGTTCCTCCACGACAATTCCGAAATTCAGATTCGTGAAAAGGGAGAGCTTGTAACGTTCCTTACTCCGGGAATCAAGCCGACACAGGTTGTATCTGTTATTGAAGTATTCTTGAAGTAATCAAAATAATAAGGGTTGTAAAAACAATGTTTTTACAACCCTCAATTTTTGAGTATCAAGTCGGATTATTCTTCGTATGCTGCCTTGTCACAGATAATGATTACATCGTTATGCAATTTGAGCATTGTTGCAGGCACCATAGGATCTATCATATCATTGCGAAGAGCATTTATGGCATCCTTTTTGTTTGCTCCGGAAGCCAGAAGAATGATTTTCTTTGCTTTCATAATGGAGCCGATACCCATAGTCAGTGCAGCAGTAGGAACTTCGTCTATGCTTGCAAAGAATCTGGAATTTGCCTCTATTGTATTCTGGGTTAAACCGGTTTTATGTGTGTTTACATAAAGGGTAGAACCAGGTTCGTTAAAGCCAATGTGTCCGTTCTGACCGATTCCGAGAATCTGAATGTCAATACCTGCACTTGCAGCCATTCTCTTTTCATAATCAGCACATTCTGCGTCGGCATCTGCAGCTTCGCCGTTTGGTATATCGATGTTGTTCATATCGATATCAATATGATTGAACAGGTTATCCTTCATAAAATAATCATAGCTCTGGTCGTTGGATTTATTTATGGGATAATATTCGTCAAGGTTAAAGGTTTTTACATCCTTAAAGCTGATTTCTCCGGCCTTACAGGAGTTTACGAGATTCTTATATAAACCGACAGGAGTTGAACCGGTTGCAAGACCGAGTATAGATTTAGGATTTGATTTAAGCTGAGCAATTACAATCTCTGCAGCCGATTTTGACATTTCTTCGTAGTTTTCACATACAATGAATTTCATACTTACATTTTCCTTTCTGAATTTTTTTTGCAATCAATATTGACCGTTTTCAGTCATCTTTTTTATAGCATCCCTGATGAGGGGAAGATCTTCCTTATATGTAATTCCATACCATTTTTCGTCAGTGTCAACCACGCGGAATTTGTATCCCATTTCGTGTATCATAGTGTCAACAACACCGGGGATATAGAATTCTGTTTTGGGCTCGTTGATATTTTCTGTAAGGAATTTAACAAACTGCTCTTCCAGTACGCCAAAAAGCTCGGGCATAAATCCCCAGAAATTCATAGAAACGAGAGAATCCTTGGGAATATCTGTGTCAAAGGGTATATCATGGGTTTCTGTAACAGAATCAAGATAGCCATCCTTTACAGTGCAAATACCCCTGGAAACAGTTCCGTTTTCCGACAGTGTGTTCTTGAGCTTGTAGCCAGCCATACACATACTGTTTTCGTTAATAAGAGTGTCTCTCATCTGTGAGTATACAGTAGGTCCGTAGAAGTCGTCAGCATTAATTACGGCAAAAGGATAGTCAATTACATCCTTTGCGCAAAGAATAGCCTGACCTGTTCCCCAGGGCTTCAATCTTCCGTCAGGGAGCTTGAATGGAGCTGGGAGCATATCTTTTTCCTGATATACATATGTAACATCGGCAATTTTTTCAATTCTCTTGCCGCAAGCCGCACGGAAATCCTGTTCAATATCCTTTCGAATTACAAAAACGAATTTGTTAAATCCGGCAGACAGTGCATCTCTTACGGAATAATCTATAATCATTTCGCCTTGAGGGCCTACACCTGCCGCTTGTTTAAGTCCTCCGAAACGTGAACCCATACCTGCAGCCATAATTAAAAGACCGGTATTCATAAGTTGTCCTCCTTTTACTTTACAATGTCATTTTTTTGTGTTATAATTACCTGTCGGTATTTTTACAATACAATGGTATCACAAAAATTTCCAAAATACAAGACAAAATTCTTACCGAAAGGAAAAAATATGTGGAAAGAATATTGCGTTGATACGGATTTCAAAATAAATTCATTTTATTCAGCTTTTATCAGAAAATGTCCACCCGGTTATTTTTTTTCGGGCGAAGCTCATAATTTCTGGGAAGTTGTTTTTGTTGTGGATGGTTCTGTTTGTGTTTGTGCAGATGACAAAGTGATGGAGCTTGAAAAAAACCAGATGATTTTTCATCATCCAATGGAATTTCACAGTCTGCGTGTAAGCAGCAGTACTCCAACAGAGTTATTCATAATGTCATTTGATTGCACGGGAAAGTTTATGGAGCGTTTTAAAAAATGTGTTTTTCAGCTCGAACGAAGTGAATGTGAAAAACTCGCAGATATTTTAAAGGCATTGGTATCTTGCGGCAAAAGCAGGACAAACTTTCATATTCCCACAGATTATCTGGAGAATCTGACAAAAAACCCGCTGAGGTTTAAGTGCTTTAAGAATCTTACTGAGAACTTTTTTATTAATCTGGAAAACCGCGAGCAGATTAAAAGCAAAAAAGTTAGTAATACCGAAACGGAAATATATTCAGATGCATTAAGGATTATTGAAGAACGGATCCGCTCCAGACTTACCGTGGAGCAACTTGCGGCACAATGCAATGTCAGCGTTTCTTATCTCAAGAAAATTTTTTCAAAATACAATGGTATGGGAATACATGAGTACATACTGAACATCAAGTTTTCTGAGGCAAGAAGAATGCTTAAAGCCGGTATGTCAGTTACGGAAGTATCAAAAAAGCTGGGGTTTTCCAGCCAGAATTATTTCAGTACGGCATTCAGACGCGTTGTTGGTGAGCCTCCCGGCAGATTTAAAAAGAATTAAGCATTTTTGAACTCTTTGACAAATTCTGTAACAATGCGGATTGTCTTTTGGGCAGCTGTAACACGAAAGCTTTCGTAGTCTGCAACGGCGTCCCCGCTTGCGTTATCGGACAATGCTCGTATTATACCAAAATCAACACCGTTTGCATAACAAACATGACCAATAGAGCCGCCTTCCATTTCTGCGGCTATTGCATCAAAGTTATCTTTTATCTGATTTTTCTGATAAGGTGTGCTTATAAACTGATCACCACTTGCTATTGTACCTATAATGGCAGTGGTGTCTTCTTCTTTATCAGCACATTTTTTGAGCAGGGAATAAATTTTTTCTTTAACGGGGATTTTCACAAGCATAAGATTTGATATGTATCCCTTCGGATCACCAAACACAGTGGTATCTATGTCGTGCTGAGCAACATTATCGGCTATTGCAATATCGCCGATAGACAGTGCAGAATCTATTCCGCCCGCAACACCGGTATTAATAATTAGTTCCGGAGAATATTTATCAATCATAAGCTGAGCACAAATTGCGGCACTTACCTTACCGATTCCGCACATTACAATGACAACCTCAGTTTTATCGATAAAACCCTTAGTGAATTCAAAAAATGAATGTTTTTCTGTTACAACATCGGTAAGATGGTTTTTGAAACCTTCTACCTCAATATCCATAGCACCTATTATACCAATCATCCTAATCTCTCCTTGGCTAACAATTTATAGTGATATTATATAATAATCAGTTACCTGAAATCAACCGCATATATAATTTTGTCGTATTTTAATTTTTTTAAAATATAAAGTTATATACTCACAAAAAATATTTATCTATCATTGGTTTATTAAGCTTTTCACCTATAACTATAATAATGTCCTGTCCGTTTTTAACCTGTGACACTGAGGTGTTATTTGCAGTTGAATTGAATTCATACCACACATCATTTTCCTTTACAAATCCCTTTATCCGGAAAATATTTCCGCATTCGGGATCAATGAAAATTTTTTCGGAAATCTCCTTAAGAGTCTCCGTTGAAATATCATTATGCATATAATAAAGAGAACTGTAGCTGTTTTCATCCGAAAATCGCAAGTCGGATCGTAGCCATG
>JAZPXS010000016.1:0-3977 GCA_045543775.1 Clostridia bacterium | reverse complement strand
GTATGCAATATCCCCACAGAGTATTGCTTTCACAGCGGAAAGCGGGGGCGTGGGGGTACGCAGTATCCCCACAGAAAAAAATTACAATCTCTTAAGATACTTTCCCGTATAGGACCCCTCACATGCCGCAACCTCTTCCGGTGTTCCGGTACATACAATGGTTCCGCCCTTGTCACCGCCCTCTGGACCTAAGTCTATTATGTGGTCGGCAACCTTTATTACATCCAGATTATGCTCTATGACAACCACGGTATTACCGCTGTCGGCAAGGATGCTCAGAACATCTATAAGTCTGTGAACATCTGCCGTGTGGAGTCCCGTTGTAGGCTCGTCCAGTATATACAGAGTTCTTCCCGTAGATTTTCGGCTAAGCTCTGTGGCAAGCTTTACTCTCTGTGCCTCACCGCCGGAAAGCTGAGTGGAGGGCTGGCCTATCTTGATATAGCCAAGTCCCACATCGTAGAGAGTCTGGAGCTTCCTTTTTATTTTGGGAATGTTGGAGAAAAACTCCACGCCCTCCTCCACAGTCATATCAAGCACTTCGCTTATGTTCTTGCCCTTGAATTTAACTTCAAGGGTTTCTCTGTTATAGCGTTTTCCTTTGCAGACCTCACAGGGAACATACACATCGGAGAGGAAGTGCATCTCTATCTTTATTATTCCGTCACCCTGACAGGCTTCGCATCTGCCTCCTGCAACATTAAAGCTGAATCTTCCCGGCTGATAGCCACGTAGCTTTGCTTCATTGGTGCCGGCAAAGACATTTCGTATATCAGAGAAAACTCCCGTGTATGTGGCAGGGTTGGAGCGAGGTGTTCTGCCTATGGGGGACTGGTCAATGCTTATTACCTTGTCAAGATGCTCTATACCGGAAATACTCTTGTGCTTTCCTGCCTTTTTTCTTGCACGGTTGAGCTTGGCAGAGAGGGATTTGTTGAGTATTTCGTTTACCAGTGAGGATTTGCCCGAGCCGGAAACTCCCATTACGCAAATAAATTTACCCAGAGGGAATTTTACATCTATATTTTTCAGATTATTTTCTGCCGCACCCTTTACTATAAGTGACTTTCCACTGCCTTTGCGGCGTTTTTCGGGTACTTCTATTTTCTTTCTTCCGCTAAGGTAATCTCCTGTTATACTTTCCTTGCAAGCCATTATATCATCCACACTGCCCTGTGCCACCACATAACCGCCGTGTATACCGGCACCGGGGCCAATATCTACAATATGGTCTGCGGCACGCATTGTGTCCTCGTCGTGCTCCACCACTATGAGGGTGTTGCCCATATCACGGAGCTTAGTGAGGGTTGCAATGAGCTTGTCGTTATCACGCTGATGAAGTCCGATTGATGGCTCATCCAGTATATAGAGAACCCCCATAAGGCTTGAGCCTATCTGAGTTGCAAGTCGTATTCTCTGTGCCTCGCCGCCCGAAAGACTTCCTGCACTGCGGGCAAGGGTAAGGTAATCAAGACCTACATCTATAAGGAACTGAAGTCTTGAATTGATTTCCTTTAATATCTGTCTTGCGATTATCATTTCCGTCTCGGTAAACTTCAGAGAATCAAAAAATGCTTTGATATCGCTTATATTCATCTCGCAGACTTCTGCAATGTTTTTGCCTCCCACGGTAACTGCCAGTATTTCGTCACGAAGTCTTCTGCCCTTGCAGGAGGGACAGGTGTTACTGCTCATAAGCGACTCTATCTCCGCTTTCATAAACGAGGAGAAGGAATCCTTGTAGCGGCGCTTCAGGGTATTTATTATACCCTCAAAGGAACGCATTTTCCTCTGTCCCATATATACTATGGTGAGAGGCTCGTCGCTTCCGTACATTATGAGGTTGTATTCCTCATCTGTAAGCTCAGATATGGGCTTGTGGGGATTAAAGCCGTGCTTTTGGGCAAGTGCCTCTATCCAGAGTCCCGAATATGAACCCTCGTCACCAATATTTTTGAAACCGCACACATCTATACCGCCGTCAAATACGGATTTGGAGGTATCGGCAATAACAAGCTCGGGATCAATCTCCATAAGCATACCAAGTCCCAGACACTCCCTGCAGGCACCTATGGGGCTGTTGAAGGAAAAGGAACGGGGTGTCATCTCCTCCATACTTATTCCGCAGTCACGGCAGGCAAAATTCTGATTGTACACCTTTTCATTTCCGAAGGTATCTACCACAACAACTATGCCCGAACCCAGTTCAAGAGCGGTCTGCACCGAGTCGGTGACACGGGACATTATACCCTCCTTGAGAGCGATTCGGTCTACCACGATTTCTATGGTGTGACGGTTGTTTTTTTCCAGATTGATTTCCTCATAAAGGTCGAGAATCTCTCCGTTTACACGGACTCTGACAAAGCCGTTTTTCTTTGCATTTTCAAAAATTTTCTGATGAGTTCCCTTTTTCTCACGGACAATGGGGGCCAATATCTGAAGCTTTGCACCCTCTCCAAAAGACATAATTGAATCCACAATTTCGTCGATTGTCTGGGACTGTATCACCTTTCCGCATTTGGGACAGTGCATAACTCCCACTCTTGCAAAAAGGAGACGGAAATAGTCATAGATTTCCGTAACTGTTCCCACCGTGGAACGAGGATTGTGGCTGGTGGTCTTCTGGTCTATACTGATAGCGGGAGAAAGTCCCTCCACATAGTCGATATCGGGTTTATCCATCTGCCCCAAAAACTGTCTTGCATAGGACGAAAGAGATTCTACGTATCTTCTCTGTCCCTCTGCATATATGGTATCAAAGGCAAGGGAGGATTTTCCCGAGCCGGAAAGTCCCGTAAAAACTATGAGCTTGTCCCTCGGTATCTCTATGTCAATATTTTTCAGATTGTGCTCTCTGGCACCTTTTATATATATTGTATCCTTTGGCACTTCATATCACCTCTTTAACCTCTTGATTTCATCACGGTATCTTGCAGCATTTTCAAAGTCAAGCTCCTGTGCAGCCTTCTGCATAAGAAATGTAAGCTCTGCAATCTGCTCTTCCGTTGTTTTGGGTTTTGTATCTGTATTGGTTTCGGGTACATCCTCCACTGAGGTTTTTATTATGCTCCTTATATCCTTAAGGATTGTCTTTGGAACTATGCCGTGTTTTTCGTTGTATTCCATCTGAAGCTTGCGTCGGCGGTTGGTTTCGTCTATTGCTCTTTTCATAGAGCCTGTAATGGTGTCAGCATACATTATTACTCTGCCCTCGGCATTTCGTGCGGCTCTGCCTATGGTCTGTACAAGAGAGGTCTCGCTCCTTAAGAAGCCCTCCTTGTCTGCATCCAGAATTGCAACCACGCTGACCTCGGGAATATCCAGTCCTTCACGGAGAAGATTGATACCCACAAGAACATCGAACACGCCAAGCCGCAAATCTCTTATTATTTCCGTACGCTCTATGGTTTCCACGTCGCTGTGGAGGTACTTGACCTTGATGCCTACATCGTGGAGATAATCGGTAAGAGACTCTGCCATCTTCTTTGTAAGGGTGGTCACAAGTACTCTCTGATTCTTTGGTGTCACTTCATTTATTACACCGATAAGGTCATCAACCTGACCTTTTACCGGACGGACCAAAACTAACGGATCCACAAGTCCCGTAGGCCTTATTACCTGTTCCACAGTACGCTGTGAATGTTCTTTTTCATAATCTGCAGGGGTTGCACTTACAAATATTACCTGATTGATTTTGCTCTCAAACTCCTCAAAGCAAAGAGGTCTGTTGTCAAATGCAGAGGGAAGACGAAAACCGTAATCTACCAGAGTGGTCTTTCGGGAGCGGTCTCCTGCATACATTGCCCTTACCTGCGGAATGGTAACGTGGGATTCGTCTATTACCAGAAGAAAATCCTCGGGCATATAGTCTATAAGGGTATAGGGAGCACTGCCCGGTGCTCTGCCGCTTATGTGACGGGAATAGTTTTCTATACCCTGGCAGAAGCCGATTTCCTGCATCATTTCCAAATCGTAAT
>JAZPXS010000015.1:0-4054 GCA_045543775.1 Clostridia bacterium | reverse complement strand
AAGCGGTCTTAGGAAGACAACCAACCCAGACAACTCCTTGGCTCACAGAACGACATGGCTACGATCCGACTTGCCATGCTCGTGGGCATAGTTAATGCCCTCAATCATTTCCTCTTTTGTAAAGTTATCCGCCGCAACACGGAGAGAAAACGCCTCTCCGCCTATGTAGATAGCATCTGCACCATACTTTACCGCAATTTTGAGTTTATATAAATTCCCCGCAGGGGCCAAAAGTTCACATTTATTCATAACTTTATCCTTTCTTATAGCTAACCGCTATTCCCTCGCCTGCCTGAATAATGGTAGTTTCAAGCTCGGGGTGGTTACAGATAACCTCAAGATATTGTCTTAATCGTTGCACAATAGTATATTTTCTGTGTCGGGTTGTTGCATTTTCTTCAATGTTCGGCTCGTTGTACAAAACATCGTCCGTTATAAGGACACCGCCACATTTTAAAAGCTCTAAAATACGGGGCAAAAATTCTATGTACTGCCCTTTTGCTCCATCCATAAACACCATATCAAATTCGCCGTCAAGCCAGTTTATAATATCGCACGCCTCGCCCTTTACAACTCTTATCCTCTTTTCATACCCTGCGTCAAAGATATTATTTATTGCAATATCTGCTACCTTTTCATATCTTTCAACTGTAATTATCTCGGTATCCGAAGGAGTGTTTTTTGCCATAAGTATGGCTGAATATCCTATCGCAGTACCGATTTCAAGAATTCGCCTCGGTTTTATTATATGAAGAAGAGTTTTTAAAAGCTGTGCCGTATCAGGAGGTACTATGGGAGCATAGGTCTCAGTATTAGAGGCCGTCTCACGCATTTTTTTGAGCGGTTCTTCCTCTTCTTTTATTAAACTTATCAGATACTCTCTCTGCTCCATACTTCTCTCTCCGTAACAATCATATCCATTTTTATATCGTGCTCTTCATTTGGCACATTATCTCTCAGCTGAAAGGAATGGCAAACACCTATTTTCAAAGCCTTCATATCCTTCAAAAACCTGTCATAGTACCCCTTGCCGTAGCCCATTCGGTTGCCTTCTTTATCAAAAGCGACTCCCGGCACAAGCACAATATCAATTTTTTCTTTCTCAAAAGCCTCTTTTTCTGTCGGCTCGGGCACATTGAAGTTGCCTTGTATGAAATTTCCGTTCACTATTGAAGGATAAATTTCCTCCCCCTCAGTTACGGGTGTCAGAAAAACTTTACTATCCTCCAAAAGTCCCGTCACATCAGCCTCGCCCTTTATTGGCATATAAATCATAACAGCTTTTGCTTCTTTATAGCATTCAAGGCTTTTTATAATCCTTGTGAATTCTTCGCCGTTTTTCAAGTTAAGTGATTTTCTCATTTCAATCATTTCTCGGCGAAGATTAGCTTTACAGTTCATACTGCATACTCTTTCTCACTTCATTTGCTTTTTCCTTGTCAAAGCAAGCTAAAAGAGTAAACCCGAACTCCATCGCACCGCCTGCACCGATTGCTGTTATCACATTACCATCTCTAACGGCGTGCTCACGGACAAGCTCTGCACCATCTAAGTATTCCTCAAAACCGGGGAAGCATGTCGCTTTTTTGCCTTTAAGAATACCCAATTTCCCCAAAACCATAGGAGCTGCACAGATAGCACCGACAAATTTCCCCTTATTATATGCATCAAGAATAATTTCTCTTACTTTTTCGTTTTCGTCAAGATTACTTGTTCCGGGCATACCGCCGGGAAGAATGAACATTTCACCCTCATCTACCATTACCTCGTCAAGTGTGATGTCGCTCTTTACAACCATGCCATGAGTACCCTTCACAAATTCACCCGTAACACCCACAGTTTTTACCACTAACCCTCCACGAAGAAGTATGTCCCAAGGTGCAATCATTTCAGTTTCTTCAAATCCGTCTGCTAAAAAAATGTATACCATAATATCAATCCTTTCCTATTTGCCTTCCCCTCCGGGGAAGGTGTCGCCAGAGGCGACGGATGAGGCTCATTATATCATTTTTGCCTGATACTTAAGTGTTTTAAAAATCGGGCAATAGCTTTCCTTTGCTTTTTTAAGCCCTTCAAGACCCATATCCTCTTCACGATTTACAAAGATTGTGTCAGAGAATTCATTCTCCAAAAAGAGCTTGCAAATCATCGGATACGCACCCCGAATGTCCTCTCTCGCCTTTTCAATCTGGATAAGTGCAGTATCCTCTGTAAGCCTTTCTCCAAAGCTCATTGCAACAATTTCCCCGTCAATACGGATAATTCCTCCAACCAAGCCAAACAAATCGAAATTGTCAAACACCTTTTCCATAGCATCGTATTCAATGGGGTTAAGATTTTTCGTTTTTTCATCCACCCACTTTAAAAGAAGCGGCTTGCACTCTTCCATCGCAACTTTTTTTGTAACGGTTTCGTAAGTGTAGGCATATGTTTTTTCAAAAAAATTCATATGGTTTTTCTTTCCGTGGAGCTTTTTACCGGAGAAAGAAATAAGTCTCTCGGTTTCATACACATAATCACACAAGTCCTCACGAAGAGTGAATGTGAATTTATCTGGAAAATTTTCCTCAAGAAATTCCTTCTGCAAATCTGTTACAAAGCGGAGATTAATATTTTTCTCCTCTTTAAAGAGTAGTTCAATAGCATTTTTAACATCGCCCTCGCCAAGCGGGAAAAGGTACTGGTTTTTGCCATCTATGGTGAACCTGATAAACAAAAACCCACCCTCCTCGTAAATATGGAGGTTATAATACTTATCCCACAGAAAAAGCGTCACAAAGCTCGCTTCCGAATATTTACTTGTCTTGTCTTTGTACTTATCAAAAAGTTCCTTATCCTCGGGAACCAGCTTTCTGAAATTCATAAATTACAATATCTCCTCAACACTTGAAAGAATTTCTTCGGAAATTTCCTCAATAGTTCTAAGATTATTTTCGGGTGCACAGTCAATTCTTGTCCAGCCCTGGTGCTTTGCAACAAAATGTGCATTAAGATAGCTTGCTTTAAGATAATTAAGGTCATTCTCGTGAATATCCTTCACATCCTCGCCCGTTATCTTGTTCTTCCTCTCCAGATTGAGCCTTGCCGAAATCTCGGGCGGCATATCAAGGAAAACTACCATATCAGGCTTTGGAAGACCCATCTTTTCATACTCAAAATCGTACAGCCAGTTTATGTAGTCTTCCTTTTCCTTTTCAGTTGCCATTTTAGATGCCTGATGCACCATATTACTCGTCACATATCTGTCGGCGATAACAATTCCGTCTTTTAAAAACTCGCCCCATTTTGTCTTATAAGAGGCAAAGCGGTCAACTGCAAAAAACGCCGAAGCCGTGTAAGGGTTCACATCATACGCACTCTTCCCGAAATCTCCTCTTAAATACATTTTAACCAAAGCCGAGGAGTCCGAGTCATAATCAGGGAAGGAAATACGCATTACCTTTTTCCCTTTTTTCAAAAGATTATTATATAAATTTTCTGTCTGTGTTTCCTTACCACTGCAGTCAACGCCTTCAATAACAATAAGCGGCATAATATTGCCTCCAATTACATATTAAGATAAAATTCTCTCTTTTCCTTTGCTTTTCCGCAGCTCATCTTTCCCTCGGGACAGCTTCCTGCCACGCAGGGAGGACCCGCCTTCTTGAAGAGATTGGGAGCAACGCCCTTTACAAGGCGGAGCATTTCGTCGGAAAGTGCTCTGATTTCCCACTGTGCTCTCTCGCATGAGCGGTGATTGAAGAAGTTCTTTAAACTTCTCACATTCATTGTAACAACCATCTTTGTTTCACAAGCATTGGGAAGTACAAAGCGGGCATCCTCGATTGCCTTTTTCTTGCTGGCTGTCTTTGCTGCCTTTTCGTCCATTCCGGATTCAATCATTTCTTTATAATGCTTCTCGGAAAGGATATCCGTAAGGCGGTTATAATCCTCCATATCCTTCTCCATTGCTTTTACAAAGATTTCCTTAGCCTCGGGAATATTTTCAATTTCGGGAGGAAGTATGTACTCAAACATACTCTCCGAAACGTATCTCTGGCTCTTTACAGAGTAG
>JAZPXS010000014.1:0-3663 GCA_045543775.1 Clostridia bacterium | reverse complement strand
ATTGCAGCCATCCTGAAGATGGATGACACAATAAGCGACAGAGTTTATCAGCCGTATCAGATACTTAAACTTGATGAAAGTGCATATTACGAAGAGTACGATGCAAATGATGAATTAAAGGCAAGTATTCACGCAAATATTGCGGAAAATCTCAAGAAGGATGCAACTGTTGAAGATTTCATTTCCTTGTTTGAAGATGCAGTCGTAGTGGAGAATGTTGATGTCAAGGAAGGCGACAAGCTTAGAGAATACATAGAATTAAACGCAGAAGCTCTCGGCATTTCCGAGCGAAATGAGTATAAGGTTATATATAGTGATCCCGAGCTTTTTGGCGAAGATAACAAGCTTATGCTGATTTCCGCTATGGAGGACTATCCCTTCACAGGAAAAAAAGCAAGTTTTGTAGCAGATAAGTTCTGCGAGGAAATTCTTGTTACTCTTCTTCCGGAATCAGAGGATGCTCCGGGCGTTATTGATAGCTTTATTTTGGATTTTGCTCAGACTCTTGAAGCAAACGGTGCGGATATCACTGCATATAAAGAAGCCAAAAAACCTCTTGATTTGTGTGTGGATATAGCAACATATGCTCCGTTCACTTCAATAAAATCCTTTGTTGAAGCAATAAACACTGTAGTTGAAGCAGACAAGGAAGAAAGCGAAGTATCCAAACCATCCAAACCTACTGGCACCGGTGGCGGTGTAAGCATATCCGGTGGAAGCAAGGATAATTCCTCTGTTTCTATCCCTGTGGCAAAGCCCGAGGAATCCAAAAAGGAAGAAACAGCTCAGCCCGGCAAAACGGAGTTTACCGATATTGCAGACGTTGCCTGGGCAAACGAAGCTATACTTTCGCTTAAGGAAAAAGGAATCATTGCAGGCAGAGGAGATGGAATATTTGCTCCTAACGATATGGTAACCAGAGAGGAATTTGTAAAGATGCTTTCTGTTGCCGTTGGACTTGAGCTTGCAGACAGCGATATCAAGTTCTCCGATGTAAAAGGTGACGAGTGGTTTGCTCCATATGTGTACGCTGCAAACAAAGCCGGAATCGTAAACGGTATAGGTGATGGCTTTGGAGTAGGTAGCAACATTAGCAGACAGGATATGGCAGTCCTCTGTGCAAGAGCTATTGAATATAAGGGTGTAATCCTCGAGACCATAAGACAGGATATGACCTTTACAGACGAAATAAGCGATTACGCTAAGGAAGCTGTAACTAAGCTCTGGTCTGCAGGCCTTGTAAACGGTAAGAGCGAAACTGAATTTGCATCCAAAGCAACTGCAACACGTGCGGAAGCTGCAAAGATGCTCTACGAAGTATTAAAATCATTAAATTGATTTACGCCCGAGATATTTCAATAATAATTTTGAAAAATTTTTTAGGAGGCAAAGTAAAATGAAAAAATTAGTTAGTTTATTACTGGCAGTAATGCTGGTTATGAGTATGATGACATTTAATGTAATGGCATCGACGGATACTGAAATTGCTCCCAACACATTAGAGGAGAACTTGGCATTAGATAATCTTACCAGTACTCGTACAAGCGGATTTTATACCAATAAATCTGGTGGTGTAGTAATAGCCAAAGAAAGGGCTACAAGTAATAACAACATTTTTAAATTGAAGGCTGATTATACAGGTTCTGCAACTGGTTCTTATCTTTTAGCAGGTTATCACAGCGGCATTCAAAACAGCCAGCTTACTCGTTATAGTGCAAAAATTAGTCTTCCTTCTGTTGAAGGCGATACAGCAATAACAGGTGTGTTCGTTCCCGAAAGAACGTATACTGTATCACCGAAGCCTTATACCGACGCAGGTATATTCCTTAAAAACGGCGGTGCATACTGCTATGATCGTACTTTAGGTGCTGAGCAGGCGTTTGTGCCTGCAGGTACAATGCAGGCTAACAAATGGTATAGAGTCGAAGCCATCTATGATACCCGTGCGATGACTGCTGATGCAACCACAAGTAAGGTATATATGAATGCTTTTGTATTTGATGGTGAAACAAATGGTTTAGTAGGAACTTCCGGTTGGAGATTTGTTGCTGTTGACACGGGATATTCCGGACAAAAATCTTACAGAATGCCCATAATACAGGCATACAAATATACCGAGGGTTCATATGTACTTATAGATGACTATAAGATATACAAAATATCAAATGCTCCTGCATACGAATATGAATTAAAAGCAGAGATTTCTCAGAAAACTCCTACAAACAAGTATATTGCAATGGAGCCTACTAACGCGACGGGTACATTTAGAAGTTTGGGTGAGTATTTTAACAGCGGATATCCGGTAATTAAAGAAGAATCCGAAAACAAAGCTACCAGAATAGAGATGGACTTCAGAATTCCCACATTGTCGAATACTAATGTATATAATCTCTTAACTTTCTATAAGTCAAAGCCATATGCCGGTAGTGGTAACAATCCTTTTGAGGGAACTGCATACATTGATTCAGCTGGTTTCAAGGTAAGAAGCTATGATTACACCGCCGGAAAATATGCTAATGCTGTAAACCTTATGGCGCCAGACTCAACATATACATTAGCTGCTTATACCATTGAAGAAAATACTTGGTACAAACTCGTATGGGATTGTGATTTTACAAATTACTCTGCACCTACCGCAACCCTCAAGCTTCTTGATGAAAACGGTAACCTACTTACGCAGACACAATCCTATGCTGCAGGTCCCATGCCTGTAATTAGTTCAGACAATGCTCGTTCTTCGATACTTTATTGCGGAAGCTACTTGAACAGCGGTGAGATTCATATAGACAACACAAATGCTTATTATGCAACTACCGTTGCAAACCTTGATTCTGCAGATACAAGGAATGTACGTTATGAAGAAGATTTTGAAATTTATACTGAGGAAGACAGTGAGAATTACTCCGCATATGCAGTAGGTAACACTTACGAAGACAATATCACCATTCTTCATGGTATTTCTGCTAACCTCTCAAAATGTACTCATGCTTATGTAAGAATGGAGGAATTGTCACAGGAAGAGGGCGATAGTGATGTTACTGTGCTTAACAGTACTTCACCTGTTTCTGTAGATTTCACATATTCAAATCCTGTTCCGGCTTCCGTACTTACAACAAATAATATCGAGTTTTATGCAGACGGCATTAAGATGTCCACAGGATACACAATTACACCGGGAACATTGGATGCAAATAACTGCACAACAACCTTTACAGTTGCTACAGGCGTACTTGACTGGGGCACAGACTATGTTGTAAGAGTTAAAGCAGAAGTAGTTGACTACAACGCAGCACTTTCCGGCGGTGTTCCTGCTGAACCCGGTCTCTATAAGGATATAGCATTCTCAGTTGCAGACCTCACACCTGACTGTACAATCGCAGGCGAATTTGTTGAGGGTGCAGGCACAGTAGGAGCAAAGGTTACATTCAACAGTAATGAAGACAGCCCCTTGACCTGTTATGCAATTCTTGCAGTATATGAGGGCAACAAGCTGGTAGGACTTAAGAAGAGTGCAGAAATCACAGTTCCTGCAAATGCAGAAAATTATGAAGCTGCAGTAGAAGCTACAGCACTTCCTGCAGGTGCAAAGGCAAAGATTTTTGTGTGGAATAACTTCGAAACAATGAGACCTTGGGTTAGCCCCATCGTTTTAGGTGAATAATT
>JAZPXS010000013.1:0-11632 GCA_045543775.1 Clostridia bacterium | reverse complement strand
CAATATTTCCTTTGGGTAAGTCTGGCAACTTATCTTTTAATGCATTTTCTGACAAATGATATACTCCGTAATCAGATGAAAAGAATTCAAAAGTACTATTATCATCGAAAAGAAAAATTATAGGACCACCATTTGGAATATACCTCGATATCATTCTATCGGGTGAAATAAATGAAAAATCAAACTCATCATTATAGTTTATATGCTGTTCAAAAAACATCTTTCGATTTGGTGAATTGTTGTATATGTCAATAAAATGACCTCTATCCAAAAAAAGAATATCTGCACTTGTATAAATTCTTTTTATCTTTTTACCATACACTCCACTCTTGACAAACCAGTCGTTTATTTTCTCAAAAGATGTAAGTGTTTTGCATTTCAAAACGTGTTAATGTTTCTTAGATATTTCAATTTGCTTCCTCCTCTTTAGGATGTTCCTACTTTTTTCGACGTAGTTCGTGTCAAGTCAGGAAAAAAATATTAGCTTTCTGCATCTTCACTAAGTGTTTCAATATAAAAACTCACAGGTCTAAATCCATCATTGCACGAAATCATAGCCGATTTAGGATTTTTCATCCATCCATCGTACAAATTTTCGCCTCCATGAGCCAAAGCCATCACAAACGAAGACATACTTTCCCATGCACTATCACAAAGTCCATCGGGCTTTTCCCATCCGTTTGCGATAAACACTTGTCCTTCTTGCAAATTGCAGGCATGCTCAATTGGATTTTCGTACTTTTCAATTAAATCATCATACCGTGCTGTTTTTACCACAGTTATTCTGCATTTTTTCATATTTGTCATTCTCCTTTAAATGCTTTTAAGTACTTTCCATTCTTCAACAAGACGACGCACAGACCAGGCGGCATTGGCAGGAGATGTGGACGGCAGACATATCGCATCTATGCCTGATTGAGCCTTTATATACTTTTTAAAATATTTTTCTGCAGTTCTGCCATTAACAAAAATCTGCCTGATATTAGCTTCTTCCAAAATATGAGTAAGGTCATTTGCCTTTACATTTCTGATAGAGCTATCCGAGCTTCCTGTTATCTCGCACGAAGCAATAACATCCCAAAGAGCAATACCGTTTTCAAGCAACAGCCTCTTTTTTTCTTCAATATTCTTAGGTTCATCACATTCGAATACAGCAGAAATCACTTTCCAAAAACGGTTTTGCGGATGACCGTAAAAAAACATTTGCTCACGGGATTTCACCGACGGAAAACTTCCCAAAACCAAAATTCTGGAGTCTTTATTATATAGTGGCGGAAATGGATGCTCTGTCATTTTTTCACCTCTTCAATAGCTATTTCATTATTATTGACAATTTTCTCCCGATACTTTGTTAGCACACTTACTTCAAGTAAATTATAACATAAAAAACAAAAAAGGCAACATATTGTTACCTTTTTTGCAATAATAGTTATCTGTTTGCCAGAACTTCTTTTTCGTATTTTTTGATTTCGGGGATATAGTCCTTTGCGACATTTTCCCGTTTCAGATATTCTTCCCATACATCGCCGAAGGGGGCGGTTTTCATATCTTCCAAAAGTGCCATAAGAGATGTTATATCACAGTCATCCTGCATTTTTTTCATTGTTTCGCCGGGCTCCAGAAGAGCAAACAAAAGTGCCTTTTCCACGCTCCGCATACCTATTACCCATGCAGAAATTCTGTTTATGGAAGCATCAAAAAAGTCTGTTGCGATGAATACTCTGTCAAGTGCTTTGGCTCTTACGATTTCTTTCGCAATTTCTCTTGTTTCATCATCAAAGAGAACCACATGGTCACTATCCCAACGGACACCTCTTGTAATATGGAGAGCAAGCTTGTCGTAGAACATAAGCATTGAGGATACCTTGTCGGAAACAACCTCAGTTGTATGGTAATGTCCGTTATCCATAAGAGGAACAATACCGCTTTTGGCAACATAGTTCATACAAAACTCTGCAGAACCTACGGTATAGGACTCAACACCTATTCCGAAAACCTTTGATTCCAGACAAACATAAACCTTAGATTTGTCGTAATTTACAGAAAGGATTTCGTCCATAGATTTTTTGAATCTTTCACGGGGGCCGAGTCTGTCGGCAGGAATATCCTTATAACCGTCGGGAATCCACACATTCATTACGCAGGGATATCCTGTCTCCTCTGCAAAGTACTGAGAGATTTCTATACATCTCTTGCCGTGTTCAACCCAGAATTTTCTTACCTCTTCATCGGGTGAAGAAAGTGTGAGGTTGTCCTTTACCATGCTGTGAGAGAAAAATGTGGGGTTAAAATCTATTCCCATATTTCTCTTTTTTGCAAAATCAACCCAAGGCTTAAAGTGTTTGGGCTCAAGCTTATCTCTGTCAACCTTTTCACCATCAAACACTGCATAGGAAGCATGAATGTTGATTTTTTTCTTTCCGGGAACAAGGCTCATTGCCTTATCCATATCATCCATAAGCTCCTGTATGTTTCTTGCTCTTCCGGGATAGTTGCCCGTTGTCTGTATTCCCCCGCTCAGGGCACCGTCATTGTCAAAACCGGTAACATCATCACCCTGCCAGCAATGCATGGATACCGAAATATCTTTAAGCGTATCAAGTGCCTTTTCCGTATCCACACCAAGAGATTTGTATATCTCTTTTGCTTCTGCGTATCTAGCCATAAATAAGCTCCTTTCACTTAATTTATCTGAATTATATCACTTTTCTGCACAAAAAATAAGGACATATTTTGACTACAAAACTGTCCTTATTTGCAAATTCAATTTTTTCTGTCCTGTCTTGGAGAAATTCCATACTCTTTTTTGAAAATACGATAAAAAAAGCTTATGTTATCATACCCTGTTGATGCGGCTATTTCACTTATATTCATATTGGTGTTTTTCAAAAGATAACACGCCTGTGCAAGCCGCCTTTCCTGAACCAAATCCGTGTAATTTTTTCCTGTCTGGTTCCTTATTATTCTGGATAATGTGCTCACATCATAATAAAGGTCTGATGCCAGCTCCCTAAGGCTTCCGTTTCTGTAATTTTCTTCAATGTATCTCAGAACCTGTACCGTTACATTGTTTTCTCCATAATTGGAAACAAGTCTTTCCGCATAATTCATAAGATGCATAAAAACAAGTCCCATTGTCATACGGTTTATGCTTCTTTTGTGAGATACCCCGTCATCCAGTGTCCATATGAGGTTTTCGATGAGATTATGCACCGGCAGGACATCCGCCACGGAAAAGTGAAGAAAGTCTGTGTTGTCCCTGTTGTTTTTGAGACAATCTATTACAAACTGACGGAGAGGGGTATTTTCCTCCCCTATCATATCCAGCATACCGTCAAAAAACTCCGGCAAAATAATAAAATTTACTGCCACATCACCTTTTGACGCAGGCAGAATTCTTTGCCTTGCACCCTGGCACAAAAAGAGTAGTTCGCCCTCGCTCAGCACAACCTCGTTACCGTTTATAATATGTGTTGTGCTTCCCGAACACATATAAACAATTTCTATAAAATCGTGAGTATGCTCGGGAAATTCCGCAAATCGGGTGTGTGCTCTCACGGTTATTAGTTTCCCGTCATCCAGAAGCTTTTTGCTGTTTATTATATCATTTCCGTTATCCATATATATAGTTTTGTCGATGGTTATTCCGCCGTCTAATATTTTCTGCTCTTCGGGTGTTATCTGAGCAAGTTTTTTATATAATATAGGATTTATCATTTTTTCTATCATCCTTTACAAAATTCTGTTTACATCGACCACGCGTCATTTAACGCCTTTACAGAAGATACATACTCTGTTGGCGACATTCCTGTTTCCTTTTTGAACTGCTTGGAAAAATAGTGTACATTTGCATATCCGAGAATCTCTGATATCTGTGTCACATTGTAGTTATTTTCTCTTAAATGCTTTTTTGCTTCCTCCACTTTGAGCCTTATAAAATACTTCATAGGTGTGATGGATAGCTGACTTGTAAACAGCCTGTTGACAGTTACGGTATTGACTCGTGCGACGGATGCAAGCTCATCCATAGTAATCATCCTTGTGATATTATCCCTCATATATTCAACAAGAGCATTTACTGAGGCATTTGTGTCCAACCTGTTATAGGTGATTCCGGTATTGTTATGCACAATATCACGGCGAAGAATCATAATGAGAAGCTCACATATGTACTGAACTATAAGCTGTGCAGAACCAATGGGCACATCATCTGCAGGAACCATATATCCGGTATGAACATCATTTAGCGGTGTTACAAAAGCTCTGCTGTATTCCTCTACAATGCGTGCAATAAGTCTTCGGCTTTCGTAATCAGTCGGAATAACTCTGCCTGCAAGAGAACTTATACATTTTGTATCGCAGGAAAAGGTTATAACTGCAATGTTGGATGCATTTATACCGTCAGACCTCATACTGTGCCACTTATCAGGCTTATGGAGCACCATATCACCGCGTTTGAGCAAAAGCTTTTCCCTTCCGTCCTCACAAATGACCTCACCCTTGTCTACATACAGAAGTTCCCAAAAGCCATGTGTTTCCCCCGGGAAAACATAGTCTTTGAAAAACTCAAAATAATGAACAGTATATATCTTATCTATAACTATATCATTTTTTACATCATAGCCTTCATAGTTCATTTAACATCACCTATTGTAAGAATAACAGTATATTATACAAAAATCAACAGGAAATTGAAATTATTTTATAAAAACAAGTAATTATAATACAAATACTTTCCAACAATTTTAAGATATAATGTCCGTATAATAACAAAAAGGAGTCAAAAAAATGAATAGTTCTGAAATATGTTCAAAATTTGATGTTTTTGCAGATGTGGGATCATACGGAAACGGTCACATCAACGATACCTATCTTTGCACAACCTCTCCTGCTTTCATACTGCAGAGAATAAATACCGACATATTTAAAAATGCCGATGAGCTAATGGAAAACATTTCCAATGTAACAGCACATCTTAAGGAAAAAATATCGGCTTATGGCGGAAATCCCGACAGAGAAACACTTATACTCATAAAAACCATTGACGGAAAGCCGTACTACCGTGCTGAGGACGGAAGCTGTTACAGAATGTACAAGTTTGTGGAAAACACGGTTTCCATCGATGTACCCGAAAACCCCAATCAAATGTACGAAACAGGAAAGGCTTTTGGCAAATTCCAGAGAATGCTGGATGATTTTAATGCGGAAATTCTCCACGAAACCATAAAGGATTTCCACACAACACCAAAAAGAGTTGAACAACTCAAAAATGCGATGGAATCGAATCCCAAGGATCGCCTCAAAGATGTACAACCCGAAATAGAAATGGCTCTCCACTATGCAAAATATGCAAGTGCAATAACAGATGCTATGGCAGAGGGAACTGTGCCTATGAGGGTTACACACAATGACACCAAGCTTAATAACATTCTCTTTGACAAAGACACCCTTGAGGGAATATGCGTAATAGACTTAGACACTGTAATGCCCGGAAGTATGCTCTATGACTTTGGCGATGCCCTGAGATTCGGTGCTTCTACCGGAGCAGAGGATGAAACAGACCTTAGCAAAATAGAATTTGATCTGGATATGTTTGACGGCTTTGCGAAAGGATTTCTTGCTGAGACCGGAAAATGTCTTACAGAAAAGGAAATCGAGCTTATGCCGCTTTCCGCACTCATTATGACATACGAATGTGGAATACGCTTCCTTGCTGACTACTTAAACGGTGACACATACTTTAAAATTCACCGTGAGCATCACAACCTTGACAGAGCAAGAACTCAGCTTAAGCTTGTTAAGGATATCGAAAGCAAGCTGCCGCTTATGTCAGAAATTGTAAAGAAATATTTATAATAAGTTTAATAAACGAAAAAGAATCAGGTTATGTATGCCTGATTCTTTTTTTATATAAATTATTGGTTTTTTCTGTCTGCTGCTCTGTGAACGAGTTTTATTAATTCAACAATTGGTATAATGAGAATAGCAAGTCCAAATGCGATTGCATATTCTGCAAAGTCAAGATGTGCAAGCTCAAATGCTTTTGCCAGAAAGTCAACCTCAATAACCAAGGTTGTGAGAATAAGTGACAATACACCTGCACCCCACAGCCATAAATTCTGATACTTCATTTTGAAGATGGAACCATGGAGAGATCTCATATTGAATGCGTGACATATTTCACAAAGCGAAAGCGTGAGAAATGCCATGGAAGTACCCAACATTTCTGCTGAATATGTTCCTGCCGCAATTGCCTTTGCATGGTGAAGCTCAGCAAGCCAGTATCTTCCTATAAGGTATGATGCCATTGTGATAATGGTTACAAGTACACCCTGATATGCAACGGCAAAACCGAGACCGCCTGCAAAGATACCTTCTTTACTGTCACGGGGTTTGCGTTTCATAATACTTGCCTCGGGCTTTTCCATACCCAGTGCAAGAGCCGGGAAGCAGTCAGTAATAAGATTTATCCAAAGAAGATGAACCGGAGCAAAAATCGTAAACCCAAAAAGCGTGGCAAAGAATATTGTCAGAACCTCCGAAAGGTTTGATGCAAGCAGGAACTGGATAGCTTTTCTGATATTGTCGTATATTCTTCTGCCTTCACCCACTGCCGAAACTATTGTAGCAAAATTGTCATCGGCAAGAATCATATCCGCAACATTCTTGGTAACATCTGTTCCGGTAATACCCATACCGACACCTATATCTGCATTTTTTATGGATGGGGCGTCGTTGACACCGTCTCCTGTCATGGCGGTAACCTTGCCCCTCTTTCGCCATGCATTGACAATTCTTGTCTTGTGCTCCGGCTGAACACGGGCATAAACCGAATACTTTGTAACAGCAATATCAAAGTCATCGTCCGAAATCTCGTCAAGCTCGGCACCTGTAATAGCCTGAGAAGCATCCTCAATTATGCCAAGCTGAATTGCAATGGCAACGGCTGTATCCTTATGGTCTCCGGTAATCATTATGGGGCGGATGCCTGCGTTTCGGCACTCATCGATTGCAGGCTTAACCTCAGGACGGACGGGATCAATCATACCAACGAGTCCTATAAAGCAAAGGTCACATTCAACACTATCAGAATCATAAACCGCAGGCTCGGATACAAGTTCTTTTTTTGCCGCAGCCAGAACACGAAGAGCACGGTCTGCCATTTCCTTGTTTGCTTTGAGTATATCGGCTCGAATTTCAGCTGTCATTTCCACAACATTTCCGCCTACATATGCCTTTGTACATCTCTTCAGAAGTTCATCGGGAGCACCCTTTGTAAATTGAACAAGAGAGCCGTCAGCCGTTTTGTGAACAGTTGACATCATCTTTCTGCCGGAATCAAAGGGAACCTCTCCTATTCTCAAAAATTCATTTTTCTTGATTTTTTTCGGTAGACCAAGTTCCTGCGCATAATTTACAAGTGCACACTCGGTAGGCTCACCTACTGCTGTGTTGGCATCTTCATCAAAATCTGCATCGGAGCACAGGGACATAGCATTTGCAAGAAGAGCCTCGTCATCGCCGTAATGGTCTACAACTGTCATTTTGTTCTGAGTTAGTGTACCTGTTTTGTCTGAACAGATTATCTGTGTACATCCAAGAGTTTCCACGGCAGTAAGCTTACGGATAATGGCATTTCGCTTTGACATATTTGTGACACCGATAGAAAGAACTATGGTAACAACGGTAGCAAGGCCCTCGGGAATTGCCGCAACTGCAAGAGAAATGGCAATCATAAAGGAATTGAGGATAGGCTCAAATCCAATTCCGTCACGGAGGAGCTGAACACCAAAAATAACAACACAGATACCTATAACAAGATAGGTAAGTATTTTGGAAAGTCCGGCAAGCTTAATCTGAAGAGGTGTTTTGCCTTCCTCCGCCTGAGCAAGAGCGTCGGCAATCTTACCCATTTCGGTTTCCATACCGGTTGCGGTCACTACTGCTCTGCCTCGTCCGTAAACCACGGTGGAGCCCATAAACACCATATTCTTTCTGTCGCCTAAAGAAACATCGCCGTTTGAACCTGCATCCAGTGACTCAACTTTTTTGTCTACCGGAACGGATTCTCCTGTAAGTGCCGCCTCTTCAACCTTCATAGAGGCACATTCTATAATTCGTGCATCTGCCGGAACAGCATCACCGGCTTCCAGAACTATGATATCTCCCACAACAAGGTCTTCACTGGGAATGGATATCTGTTTCCCCTCACGGATAACCTTGGTTTGTGCCTTAGACATTTCCTGAAGTGCTTCAATGGCTTTTTCTGCCTTGCTCTCCTGAAAAACACCCAAAACGGCATTGATAATAACAACGGCAAGAATAATTACAACATCGGACGGAAAACCCATATGTCCCGAATGGATGCCCTCATATATTTCCACACCTGCAGAAATAACAGCGGCAACAAGCAGAATAATTGTCATAGGCTCGCAAAGCTGCTTTAAAAAGCGATGGAGCATTGACTCCTTCTTTGCCTCAACAAGCTTGTTTTTTCCGTTTTCCGTAAGTCTTCTTTCCACCTCCGAAGAACTCAAACCATTGTTATTACTGTCAACGGCTTTAATTACATCGTCAGCACTGCACAGATAATGTTTCATTTTGCTTCCTCCTGTCTTAAATATACATATTATATACAAAAAAAGACTTTTGTAGCAATAAGCTACAAAAGTCTCGCTATCCATAGACACATATGACCGGACTAAAAAGTCGGGATGACGGTCATCGAAAATGCACAAAGCATCCAGCTACTCCCTCTTGCAATGAAATTATAATATCATAACCCGATTGTTTTGTCAACAAATTTTACCAACTAAATACAAAAAATGATTCTTAACCGCATCTTAACCAAACTTAATATATAATTATATAGAATCAAAGCACTTACAAAAAGAAAAGATTTACAGAAAAAGGAGATTAAAATGTTAACTACACAAGAAATTATGCAATTAATACAAAGTCTCATATGGCTCCTTGCAGGCGTTGGTGTCTTCATTGTCGGAATGAATTTTATGGGAGATGCTCTGGAGAGAAGTGCAGGAACAGGAATGAAGCGGCTGCTTGAAAGAATAAGCAATAATCGTTTTTCAGGTGTGGGAATCGGTGCCGGAGTAACTGCCATTATCCAAAGCTCATCGGCAACTTCGGTTATGGTTATCGGTCTTGTAAATGCGGGAGTTATGACGCTTATGCAGGCTACACCGATTATTATGGGTGCAAACATCGGAACAACCATTACCGGTGTCCTTGTTGCTCTTAAAAACGATTATTTTAATATGGCAATGTATTTTTTTGCGTTTGCAGGTGTAATGATGGGGTTTGCCCAAAAAGAAAAGCTCAGGATTGCAGGAAGTCTTTGCAGCGGTTTGGGACTGATATTTGTAGGTCTTAATATTATGAGCAGCGAGCAAGCATTCGGCAATCCGCTTGTTGAAAATATGTTTACCGAAATATTCAAAAGAATTGACTTTCCTCTTCTGCTTATTGTTGTTGGTATCATATTTACAGCACTTATACAAAGTTCGTCTGCCTCTACCGGTGTTGTTATTACAATGGTTGGTACAGGTGTTCTTCCCCTCGACCTTGCACTCTTTATAATTCTGGGTGCAAATATAGGTACCTGTGTAACAGCACTTCTTGCATCAGTTGGTGCAAATGCAAACTCCAAGAGAGTTGCACTTATACATTTTACATTCAATGTAATAGGAACACTGCTGTTTACTGCAATAATATGGCTATTCAGGGAACCTGTTATAAATCTGCTGATATCTGTATTTCCCGGTGATGATGCAATGTCGCTACAGATGAGAGTATCTCTTTTCCACGTTATATTTAATGTAACCACCACATGTATGCTTCTTCCGTTTGTAAAGCATCTTGTGAATTACTCTTGTTCAGTCATCAAGGATAAAAAGGATATCAGAGATTCTCTTTCGCTTAAATACGTGGATGAAAGACTTATTTCCACACCGCCTGTTGCACTTATGCAGGTGAAGAAAGAAATCGGATATATGATGTCACTTGTTGAAGAAAACACACGTCTTTGCTTTACTGCTATGGATAAGGCATCTGACGAATATAATGACGTTATTATCAAAAACGAAGAGATAATCGACTTTACAAACAGCAAGCTTACTTCTTTTTTAATTAAATTATCCGCTGCAGTTGAAGGCAGTGACGAGAATATCATCGGTTCATATTTCCATGTTTTGAATGACCTTGAGCGTATCGGTGACCATGCAGAGAATTTTAACGAAATTGGCATTGAAATGATAAATAAAAGTATATCCTTCTCCCCGAGAGCACTTGAGGGCATTATGAATATGAGGGAAAGCGTTATGAAAATGTTTGCAATTTCCGTTGAAACATTTGAAACCTTACACAAAGATAAACTGTCTGATTTAACACAATTAGAAGATGGTGTCGACAATATGAAAAAGGAACTTATATCCGAACATTTTGACCGACTTGCCGAGGGTAATTGCAGTGTAGATGTAATCCCTTATTATTCGTCGGTTATAGTCGGACTTGAGCGTATTGCCGATCATCTTGTGAATGTTGGATATAGTATTGTTAATCCTGTTGGTTCTCAAAAGGAAGAAAAATAATCAAGTAAAAATCATCGATAAAGTTTTAAACAGCAGGGAGCTGTCTCAACCGAGACAGCTCCCTGCTGTGTTTAATTTACCCACTTATTCTTGCCTTGGCAACTCTCACCGGATATGATGTTCCGTAAAGTTGTCCCGCAAAATCTACGCAGACAACCTTTTTTTGTGAGTTTTTATTATTTGGGCTGCTTTCCTATGTATGCAAGGATACCTCCGTCAACATACAGAACGTGGCCGTTTACAAAGTCCGAAGCAGAGGATGCAAGAAATACCGCAGGTCCTGCAAGGTCTTCGGGATTACCCCAACGGTTAGCGGGAGTCTTTGCAAGAATAAAGCTGTCAAATGGATGCTTTGAACCGTCAGGCTGAACTTCACGCAGAGGAGCTGTCTGAGGTGTTGCAATGTATCCGGGTCCTATGCCGTTGCACTGAATATTGTACTCGCCATATTCGGAAGCAATGTTCTTTGTGAGCATTTTAAGTCCGCCCTTTGCTGCAGCATAAGCAGAAACGGTTTCTCTGCCGAGCTCACTCATCATAGAGCAGATATTTATTATCTTTCCTCCGCCCTTCTTAATCATAGAGGGAATAACTGCTTTTGAGCAGATGAACGGAGCATTTAAGTCTACATCTATAACCTGTCTGAATTCTGCGGCAGTCATTTCGCACATAGGTATTCTCTTGATTATTCCTGCGTTATTTACAAGAATATCTATAACACCAACTTCTGCTTCTATCTTCTTTACAAGGTTATTAACTGCATCCTCGTCTGTAACATCGCACACATAGCCTACGGCATCTATACCGTCTGCTTTGTAGCTTTCAAGACCTTTGTCTACCAGTTCCTGCTTTATATCATTAAACACAATTTTTGCACCTGCCTGTGCAAGTCCTTTGGCAATGGCATAACCAATACCGTAGGACGCACCCGTAACAAGAGCTACCTTACCTGTAAGATTAAACATATTAAAATCTCCTTATCTCAAATCACTTGTTTCTATAAAGTCCATATCAGTAAATTCCTG
>JAZPXS010000012.1:0-12098 GCA_045543775.1 Clostridia bacterium | reverse complement strand
TCTGGGTTGGTTGTCTTCCTAAGACCGCTTGGCCTCCGACTTGTTTCCGCCTCTAGTCCTCGCTAAACGGCAAATGCATAAGGGAACTGAAATATAGCATTTGCCGTTTTCGGAAGAATTGGATTTTTTCTTTTTGATTTTTTTATCCTGCATATTTCAATGCGGATTTAAAAAGTTACTGATTATGGAAATGTATTTTGAAAACAGATTAAATTTGGAAAAAGTTTAACATTCGACATATAGCGACATTATTCCCGATTGACTTTCATATATATTTATGGTAACATAAACTTGCGAAACAAAACTGAATATACTCAAAGTTATAGGCATAGTATGCATTTGTGTAAAAATGTATACGCTCTCTTTTCTATGCCTTATTTTGAGGAATGGTTTTGTTTCGCGACAATATGGAGTTGTGTGCATTTTTCGTGCGTCGGCTCCAAGCGCCGGCGCATTTTTTAATTTATACCAAGAACTAAAAAGGAGAAATGTAAAAATGGAAGATTACAAGAAACTTTATTACGAGTTGTTTAACGAACTTAGTGATCTCATAGAAGAGTTAAAAGAAATTCAAAGGGTAGCTGAAGAACATTTCATATCTCAGGGGGAAGAATAAAAATTTTTGTACATAAATAGAATATTCTGTTTTATGCTGTTTAGAAAGTGATTTACTCTAATCAGTAACTTTAAATTCCGCATTAAAAATACGGGGATTAAAAAGCAAAAAGAGAAAACCTCAAAATTACCGAAAATGCCGCTTGCACATAATCTTTTTCCATTATGCAAGCGGCATTTAATGAGGACAAGAGGCGAAACCGCCTCCTCCGCAATGGTCGGTAAAATTTTGAGGTTTTATATTTTTGATTTCCCCGTATTTTTACAGCGGAGAGCAGGGGATGCACGAAGGGGACTGCGGAAGTCCCCTTCGTAATAAATAGTATTTTCCGATTAGAAAAAGCAGGGGTTTTAGGGGTATGCAATACCTCTGAAAAATAAAAATAAAGTACACTGGAAACCAAAAAATGTGCATTGTTTTTACCTTGCATTGAGTGTAAAATCAAAATGTATTAAACTATCTGTTAAGGAGATGTCAGCATGAGCGAAAGATTAAAAATAGGCGTTATGGGACTTGTCCGTGGTGACTTTGCCCTCAAAGGCTGTCTTGCATTTAATGATTATGCAGTATGCACCGCCGTGTGTGAAAAAAACGAAAAGCAGGTGGAAGCGGTAAGACATCTGTTTTCTCCCGAAACCAAAGTATATACTGACTTTGACGAATTTATCCATTCCGGTCTGGATGCGGTAATTCTGTGCAACTACTTTGACGAGCACGTACCCTATGCCATAAAGGCTATGGAAGCAGGGGTTGCCGTAATGAGCGAAACCATTGCTGCAGCATCTCTTGGGGAATGTATCGACCTAGTGGAAGCTCACGAGAGAACCGGTGTCAAATATATGCTGGGTGCAAACTGCCCCTACTTCAAAGCTGTTCACGCTATGAAAGATAAAATAGCAAACAAGGAGTACGGCAGAGTAATGTATGCCGATGCAGAATATATTCACTCGGCTATGCCCGGTGAGGACCTGAAGCCTCCTGTAGACCTTGATAATCTCCACTGGAGACAGACTTTGCCCTGTTGCTACTACAATATGCACTCCTTGGGACCTCTAATGTACATAACCGAATCCGTACCGGTAAAGGTGCTGGGCAAAGGTGTTCGTATGGATTCTCCCGGAAGCAAAAAGGTCAGCGATATGAGAAAGAGTTTTTGCATTACGGAAATGGATAACGGTGCAGTGTTCAACTCCACAGGTGTAGTAAACGGTGGCACCATCAGCAAGTGGTTCCGTGTTGCCTGCGAAACAGGCACAATGGAAACCCTCCGCAATGACTGGAGAGAAGAAATTCTTCTGGAGTCCGGAGTTTACGAAAATGAATTCAAGAAAACCCTTCCCCCCTGGCCTATCATAACTCCCGAGGAAAGCCGCAAATACGGTCATATGGTAGACGGTGTAGGTCACGGCGGTATTGACGCAATACTTATGCTGGACTTCATTAAATTTGTCCGCGGTGAAAAGGAAATATTCTTTGATGCATACCGTGCCGCAGCTCTTGCCGCTGCAGGAATACTCACCTGGTACAGCATTATAAACGGCTCCAAGGAATACGAAATCCCCGACTTCCACGACAAAAAAGCAAGGGAAATATTCCGTGGCGACTACAGAAAGCCCTTTGCCAAAGCATACAAGGACCTTTCCCTCCAGTGCAGGATAAATCCCGACGATCTTGAAGATATGGTAAATATAGTTTGACTTCCGGAGGATGTAAATTAATTTTTGTGAATTAATTTACATCCTCCTTTTATTCTTTGTATCTATTAATATAACTTAAAAAAAGAGATGCAAAAAACACTTGGATTTTTTGCATCTCATCAAATATTAATTATTTATAAAGATAGAATCCGTTACCCATAATTTTCTGGGATTCACCAAATACGACGAAGGCATTTTCATCCATAGAAAGAATTCTTTTTTGGAATTTATCCATTTCACTGTCCTTAAGGGCACAGAAAAGCATCTTTCTGTCATCATTGGTATAAGCTCCCTTGACGTCTATAAGAGTAACTCCTCTTGAGGACTTTTCCACAAGCTTGCTTGCAATTTCATCACCCTTGCAGGTTATTACAAAGGCAATTCTGGAAAGGTTGAGTTTTGCTATAAGCCAGTCAATTGCCGTAGTGGAAACAAAGAGTGCAATAATGCCGTAGCAGGTGAGATTGACCTCCTTGAACACTGCAAGAGAAACAGCAATTATAATCCCGTCCACCGCCATAAGAACCTTGCCTATGGGGAAATTGGGGGAAAAAGCCTGAAGTATTCTTCCGAGAATATCCGTTCCTCCGCTGGATGCACCGGTGGCAAAAGCGATACCGAGTCCGAGACCGTATATCACCGCACCAAAGAGGGTAGCAAGCATAAGGTCAATTTCTATTGGCGGAAGATATGCCGCAAAGATATCCACAAGCACAGAAAGCACAATGGAGATATACAGAGTTGTTATCACAAATTCCTTGCCGAGAATTTTGATACCTATGAGCAGAAGTGCACAGTTAATAACTGCAAAGCTTACACCGGTGGAAAAACCAAAGGTATAATGAAGAATGGTGGCAATACCCGACACTCCGCCGTTTACTATTTTGTTGGGGGTAAAGAACATACTCACCGCAAAGGCTATAATTACCGCACTTAAGGTTCTCAGTCCCCAGATTAAAAATGGATTTTTTCTAACTGTTTCTTTTTTCATATCAGTCATCTATGGAGTTATCTGTAGCTCTCTCGTAGATTGCCGCAACCTCAGCACCCGGCTCTTTGTCTATAAGAGTTACAATAACTGCTGCAATACCGCCGATAATAAATCCGGGAATTATTTCGTATATTCCTGTAGCTGCAGTAAGTGTCATACCTCCTGCAACAGGTGCCCAGAGCCATACCATATCAACAAGAGCACCGACTACGATACCTGCAACAGCACCCTTGTATGTAAATCTCTTCCAGAAAAGTGAGAATAAAACTGCAGGGCCAAATGCCGCACCAAAGATACCCCAGGCATTGGAAACAAGATCCATAATAGCCTGAGCAGCCTCGCCCTCACTGCTTGCAATAAAGAAAGCAACAACGGAGATAGCAAGAACTACAATACGGCTAACCCAGAGGATTTCTTTGTTGGAAGCGTTCTTGCGGATAAGAGGCTTGTAGAGGTCACTGGTAAAGGAGGATGCCGCAACAAGAAGCTGGGAATCCGCCGTAGACATTGAAGCCGCAATAATAGCTGCAAGAAGGAGTCCTGCAATAAATGACGGGAATACATATCTTGCAAGCTTAACAAATATCAATGACTGCTGGCCGTTTGCAAGGAGGTCCTTGGAAAGGTCAACACCGTTGTCGTAGACAAACATTCTGCCAAAGTATGCAATAAGGATGGTAGCACCAAGAGAGAGTACAACCCAGATAATAGCAACGGTTGCAGATTTCTTAACCATTGAAGGCTTTTCGATAGCCATAAATCTTACAATGATGTGAGGCATACCGAAGTAACCCAATCCCCAGCCGAGACCGGAAAGAATATCCTGGGGAGTAGCACTGAAGAAGTTGGCAACAAAAGCATACTTTTCGCCATTGGGTCCCTCGTATACAGTGTCGAGAGCAGTTACATCGAGGTTATTGCCAAGACCTATAACAATGGGAACAATAAGCAGTGCCGCAATCATAAGAAGTCCCTGGAAAAAGTCTGTCCAGCAAACTGCATTGAAGCCGCCGAGAAGTGTGTAAACAATTACGATAGCGGCAAATATAAGCATTGCATTTCCTCTTGTGAGAGAGGGAACAAGTGTTGTGAATACATCTGTACCTGCAACAAAAGCAGATGCAACATATATGGTAAAGCAAATGAGGAATACCACTGCACAGATGATACTCAAGGTGTGATCCTTGCTGGCAAATCTGTTGGAAAGGTACTGAGGAAGTGTGATAGAATCCCCTGCTGCTTTGGAAAACTTACGGAGTCTCTTTGCAACAAGAATCCAGTTTGCCGCAGTACCGATAGCAAGACCGATACCAATCCACGCCTGACCGAAGCCAAAGGCAAGAATGCTTCCGGGAAGTCCCATAAGAAGCCAGGCACTCATATCCGATGCCTGAGCACTCATAGCAGTAACCCAAGGTCCCATAGCTCTTCCACCGAGGAAGTAATCCTTTTCTGTAGTCGCCTTGGACTTAAAGAAGAAAAATACACCTATGGCAACCATTGCCACAAAGTACAGTGCAAATGCAAAAATGTCCATACAAAAATCTCCAATCTTTTTACAAAATATACCTCATTGTACCACATATTGAACCAAAAAGCAAGAAAAGATACCAATGTTATGCAACAATTTTCATTTGGTGTGCTCTTCTATCCAATCACGGTACCACCAGCCGGAATCCTTGACTATTCTTTCCTGAGTTTCGTAATCCACATACACTATGCCAAAACGCTGCGAATATCCGTTTTTCCACTCAAAATTATCCATAAGTGACCAAAGGAAATATCCCCTTACGTCACATCCGGCATCTACAGCCTTTTCCATTTCATCAAAGTATCTGTTAAGAAAATCTATTCTGTTGGGATCGTGCACCTTGCCGTCCAGAGAAACAACATCGTGAGCAGGCATACCGTTTTCGGTTATGTATATAGGAAGCTTGTATCTCTCCTGCAAAAATCTTATTCCCCACTGCATAGCTCTTGGTGTTATGGGGCCCATTGCCGCAGTTACGGCATATCCGTCCTTTCTCTTTACATATTCATTGCTTCCGTCGGAATTTCTTCTTATTTCCCAGCCGTTGTATATGTTCTGAGCATAGAAATCCAGAGGCTGACTTATAAGCTCCATATCCTCTTTGGTGATTTCCGGCAGATAATCCTTGTACATTTCCAGACCGTCCTCGGGATATTTGCCCAGCATAACGGGATCACTGAACCAGGCCGCATTCCAGCAGATGTTGTCATCAAGCGACGGGCACTTAAAGAACTCCTGACGAGCCGCCTCGATATCCTCGGGAGAATCCGTGGAGGGGTAGTGCATACTGGCAGTCGGAGCATAGCCCACCTTGATATCCTGCTTTGCGTTCTTCCTAAGAGCAATTACTGCGGCACCGTGAGCCTTAAATACATTGTGGCATATACCAAAGATATCTTTTTTTGTCATCTTAAGTCCCGGAGCGTGGTCGGCAGTATTGTAACCCATACCGATGAAGCACTGAGGTTCGTTGAATGTTATAAAATACTTAACCCTGTCGGAATAAAGCTCGGAAACCTTGGCGGCATACTCTGCAAACCAGTTTATACTCTCGTCATTGAGCCAGCCGCCCTTTTTGTGAAGCTCATAGGGCAAATCCCAGTGAAAAAGTGTAACATAAGGCTCTATGCCGTTTGCAATAAGCTCATCTATAAGGTCGGAATAGAATTTGACACCCTTTTCGTTTACTTCGCCTGTTCCCTTGGGGAAAATTCTGCTCCAGCTTATGGAAAATCTGTATGACTTTATGCCAAGGTCCTTCATAAGCTTTACATCGTCCTTGTATCTGTGGTAATGGTCGCAGGCAACCTCGCCTGTGTGCTCACCGAATATCCGTCCCTTTTCCTTGCAATACACATCCCATATGCTGAGTCCCTTTCCGTCCTCATTGTATGCTCCTTCTATCTGATAGGAAGCGGTTGCCACTCCCCACGCAAAATTTTTATCAAATGGCATAAATGTTCCTCCTCGTATAATTTGATGCTGTCATTCTATCATAAACAGTACAGCTTTTTCAATAAAAAGACCGAAACAACGAAAAAAACCGAAACAAAAAGGAACCCACCTAATCGGGCAGGTTCTTTTTTGTCTTATTTAAGGCATACGGTGTTCGACTCCCGTGTGCTTAAACATTCCACTTGTTTTCAGTACCCACTTCAAACTTTATGGGAGAGAGAGTTTCTGCATACCATACAAACACTCTCACGCAGTCACCTTCACTTGCCGAAACAGCTATGCTTTCCGAAAGCTCTGCAGCATTATCCTCTGCACTTACAACAGAACATTTTGCTTCGATGAGTTTGTTGTTTTCTGTATTATAGCTTGCAATAACAAACATTATCTTATCACCGTTTTTGATGTTCCCTGCTTTTGCATTATTGAAAACGGCTTTTCCGTCAGAGAATTCCACATCGGCAGCAGTAACCGAAGGACCTTTTACGGTAATGGGAACTCCCTTGCGAAGCTCAGACACATCGGACATGGCAAGAATCACATAATCCCCTGCCTCAGCGCAATCGGAAATTTTGACCTGTGCCGTTCCGTCACTGCCGGGCACTACGGTTACGCCCTCTGCCATTTTTGTTCTGTCGGCATTAAGTGCAACCCACTTGACATCCTGAGATACATTACCTTTTTCACCTATCTGGTTGAGTACCTGTGATGCAACAGTTGTTGTGCTTCCGCGGTAAAGGATGCTGTCTCCGGTAACCTCTGCGGTAATTTCCGTGGGAGCTTCCTTTGCTACAAGAAGCGAACCGCCATTTGATATATCCATGGTAATTCTTCCGCCCTTTGCAGTGTAAGGTCTGGAAAGACAGGTAAATCCGAGGCTGAGAACGCTCTTGTCCACAGGGGAGGTGTAGTATCCGGAATAGGTCTCATATTCTGTATTTTCTATTTCATAAGTTATAAGTGTTCCGCTGTTTCTGTTAGCCCAGCTTGTGTCAAAGGACATACCAAACGAGGGGGACGCATCCTTATCGGGTGCAGAGTTTTTAAGTCTTACGGAATATACATAAGTTTCGCCCACGGTCCAGCCTGTTGTTTCTCCAAAACCATCTATGAAATGGCCCTTGAGAACACCGTTACTCTTGTAAGCCAGATATGTAGGACCTGCCATAAAGGGGATATCGCCTTGACTTGCCACATCCTTATCCTGCCATGTTATGTGGCTTCCCTCTACCGTTTCCACAATATCTGCCGCGTTGCTGTTGGTATTGGAAAGATGCTCCAGATTGTCCGGATCTTTTATGATGTTGCCGTCATCAAGCTTTGCATTGTCAGAAAACTTATCTGTACCGGTTACGGAAATCTCCACACCCTTGCAAAGTTCGCCCTGCTGTGCAACTATTACATAGTCGCCTTCACGCTCAGCTCTGATGGTTGCGGTTCCGTCTCCGTTGTCACTAACTATTACACCGTCGGTAATCATATTTCTTTCTTCATTTACTGCAAACCACGAGATATTCTGGGAGATATTACCCTTTTCGCCAATCTGGTTGAGTACCTCAGAACGGGCGGTAGTGGTGCTTCCAACGGTAAGAACCGCACTTCCTGTTATCTCGTTTGTAATTTCGGTGGGGGCTTCCTTTGCTACAAGGAGCGAACCACCCTTTGATATATCCATGCTTATCTGTGCACCCTTTGCACTGTAGGGAATTACAGAATCGGGATATGCAAAACCAAGGCTCAGTGCATTTTTGTCAAATTTGGATGTGTAGTAGCCTGTGTATGTCTTGTAGTCGTCTGTGTTTGTAACCTCAAATGTTACGAGGGCATCATTGTCCTCTGCCTCTCTGTACCAACCGAATGCCATACCGAAAAGAGGTGACTCGTCTTTGTCGGGTGCGGCATTTTTGAGCCTTACGGAATACACATAGGTTTCGCCTTCTGTCCAGCCTGTTGTTTCACCAAATCCATCAACAAAGTGCCCCATAAGGGTTCCGTTACTCTTGTAGGCAAGTCTTGTGGGACCTGCCACAAAGGATGCATCTGTCTCGGTATTTACTGTGGTATCCTGCCATGTTATGTGGCTTCCCTCCACAGCTTCTGCAAAGGTTCCATGGCTGTTGCTGTTCATTAAATGTTCAAGATTGTCCGGGTCTTTTATGATATTACCCTTGTCAACGGTTGCATTGTCGGAATAATCGGGTGTCAGGGTTTCCTGAGCCAGAACACCTGTTGCCGGCAGTACCAGCGTTGTTACCATAATCACGGCAACAAATAAAGCCATTAATTTTTTCATCGTTTTCTCCTCCTTAAATTTAATAAAATTCCTCGTTTAAATGCCATTTTGCAGGCATTTAAACATTTTGTAATCGACTAAAATACAGTTAAAGCAATTTTCAATAGCTGATTTAACCCAGAAGAACAATCGGAATCATGACAGGAACAGCGTGTGATGATGTGGAAACCATAACAGGTATACGGTTTACCACGTCCACATTTTCTCCCACATGAATTGTCACTTCCCACTTGGATTTGTTGCTCGTAAGTCTTGTGCGCTGGTCTGCAAAGCAGGTCTTGTCATAGTCTGCAGTCCATCCCTCGGGGAGAAACACATCCATTCTGTAGTGATGGGCACTGAGGCGGTTGTTTGTAAAGGTTATGCTTACCCTGAAATCGGAATTGGGTTTTACCACAGGCTCGCAGTCGTACTCAACAAGTGCATCTGTATGAAGCCCTGTGGATATCTCAAAAGAATACGGACTTCTGTCAAAAATCTGCTGTGCGTATCCGTCAAGAATTTTTGCATTCTTTATTTCTTCTGTCTGAGTAGCGTCATCGGTATATTCAACATCTATACCGTACATTTTCATAACCGAAGGCATAAGGTCGATAATTCTGTCTGTAAGCTCCGTACAACTCTTGGGAAGACGGAATATGTATGAACCGTCCACACTCATGGTAACGATTCTGTCACCTATATATTCCTTCCAGTCTTCGGGCACAAAATCCGTACCGTGCATAAGTCCCAGAAGAGCACCGCAGGTTCCTGCAGTACAGTCTGCATCGTCACCGCAGTTTACGCACAAAAGAACACTCTTTTTGTAGTCGCCTTCACCGTAAATCAGACCTATAACGGTAAATGCCACATTACCCGGTGCCTGAAAAAGTCCCAGGTCTTCATTCATCTTAACAACAGCATTGCGGGCATCCTGCCAGTTTTTTCCGCTGTCGTAGTACTCCAGCACAAGCCTTACGCTCTGTGCAACACGGCAATCTGCAGGAATATATGTGAGTGCTTTTTCTATAAGCTTTCTCACGTCTGTCTCGTAGAAAGCGAAGCTCTGCATGGTAACGGTAAACATCTCCGCATATGTTCCCTCTCCGAGGCCGTGGTCAAGACAGGCATCCATAAGGGCGTACTTCATAGCTATATTGGGAACTCCGGGTGCGAGAGAAGCCCATATCTCAGAACGTATCCATGCTCCGTTGGAGTGTATCCACTTGTTTTTAAAATGTCCGGAAAGAGGAGGCAAAAGTCCCATTTCCATGTTGGCACGGCAAACTCCGTACTCATTCCAGTGGGGAGGAATGTAGGTGAGCCAGTAATCCGCAAGAGCATTTGCGGTAAGTGCTTTCGGCCCCAGATCCTCCATTGCCACAAGCCATACAAGCTGAAGATCCAAGTCATCGTTGGGAACAGGCTCTCCCTTGGGGGTGGAAAAACCCGTGGCATTGTTTATATCCTTTGTAAGCTCGTAGGGCATGCCGATGGCACCGCCTATTGCCTTGCCCATCCAACAGCCGTGAAGCTTACTTCTGAATTCTTGTTTGTTGATTTTTATACTGTATGTCATAATTAACCTCTTTTGATAATTTTATAAACCGAGTATATGCCAAAGCGCGGCAAATCAGAAAGTGCCCTTGATTACGGAAAAGTATTCAATTTATACTTTTTCTGTATTCTAAGGGTGACATGGAGCAAACACTTTTGAAATGTGAAAAAAACTTGGTTTTGTTCACATATCCCACTTCATAGGCTATATCTGTTATCTTCATATTTGTGGTTTCTATAAGATATTTTGCCCGTTCAATTCTGCATTTTTTTAAATACTGGGTAAATGTAAGTCCTGCATATTCCTTAAAAAGTCTGCTGAAATATGCACAGTTGTAGGAGCACATATCCGCAAGCTGATTGAGAGTGAGTCTTTCTGTGCAGTTGGAACGAATATAATCCAGAAGTTCCTCTGAAACGTCGTAAACTTTGGATTCCAGATTCAAAGACATCTTACGGAAAACCGTAAGGAGAAGTATGTTGAACTGTGAACGCACATATAGCTCATGTCCCGGATTTTTTGCCTTCATTTCTTCAAGAAGGGATGTGATTATATCCTCCGTCTTTCTCTTTTCATCTCCAAAAAAGCGTATTTTTACTTTGTTTTTATCAAGAATTTCTGCAAAATCCTTGAATTCGGAAAGATTAAGAAGAGAAAACGCATTTTCGGAATTCGCAAGGCTTTCGTTGACATATTCCGGTTTAATGAGAATATTAACATACACGAGGGGACTATCTGAGCGAATGCTGTGAGTCTGGTTGTAGTTTATTACAAGCATATCCCCGTGACTTACCTCATAATCCTTACCATCCACCGTATGAACGCACTCACCTTTCAGCATGTACACAATTTCGATAAAATCGTGTTTGTGCATTGTTTCGTTTACGCCATTGGGATTACGGGCTATCATAACAGAAATCCTGCCCGAAATATAATACTTGTTATTTTCCTCTACCAAGGTCATAGTCACACTCTCCTAAAAGGTATCTGTATATTTTGCAACAAAATCCATAACCTTAACCACCTTTGAGATAATTGCCGAATCATTTACAATATTAAGCGAGCCTGTTTTTGACACAATTGCCATATTGTTAATCCAGTCGTCAGTAAGTTCGTAATCAAATATTTCCTTGATATCCAGCATGGAAACCATGATGTGTCCGTTTTTGCTGAAAGGAACTTCCCTGACAGCCATTGTTTCTCCCGAAACTTTACAGCTGCTTTCTCCCTCGGCAAAGACTGCAGTTTTTCCGTCTTTAGTAAGTGTCAGACTTTTGCCATCGGTTATTGCTGAGATACCCATTGTATCCCGAAGGGCTTCGGCAGGAACCATCATACTGTCGCCAATAAGCTCAGGTGTGGCATATGATACATCTGTTATGCCTTTGTCGGTAAGTATCACACCGACTCCGCTTTTGATACAGCTTATATCACTGAAATCCTTGGGGAAGGCTTCCATAACAGCTTTTGCCGCTTTTATTTCTGCTCTTTTTACAAGTGCATCAAATTCTTCCTGCGACGGAATCTCGTCGGAGGGATAGAGCTTGGTGCAGTTACCCTCTCTGGATGAAGTGCTGAGGCCAAACTCCAGCGAAAGGTCGCTTGGTGCAGTGTCTGTAACATCAATATAGTCAAACACAGTCTCACCGTCTATAACTGCCGTTACGAGATTGCCCACAGATGTGTTAATGAGCCCGAAACGGATTGAGTGTCTTGAACCGTCGCCTATGGCAACATTTTTCACTTCCACAATAGAGTTGGTGCTTCCGTCTGTTTTCTGGAGTTCTATGAGATCTTTTTTGATACACAGGAAGTATCCTCTGTTGGAGCCTGTGTGGAGAGTGGTTGTGCTGTCCATATTGAGTCCTATACCGTTGTAGCCGTTGGCTGTAACCTCTGCATCAAAGCAGAACACAACCGAACCCGACATATGACTTAATCCCCTTGTTCCGGCAACAGTATTCACTGTCTCCAGAGATAT
>JAZPXS010000011.1:0-5060 GCA_045543775.1 Clostridia bacterium | reverse complement strand
CACGGTATTGTAAATTTCAATTCGCCAAAGCTCAGTTTCTCTGCAAAGGAAGTTTCTGAAGACTACTATGTCAACCAGATAAAACTGCCCTATAATATTGAGGAGGGATACACTCTTCCAACAGAAATTCTGGGAAAACCTATTTTGTGGAGTGAAAACGTTGAAGCGACAGATGTAACACAGTATAAGACTATAACCGCTACTGTCAATGGTAGGAGTAAGGATTTTGATGTTATGATAATGGGTAAAAATGAAAACTTTATATTGGCGTACACAAAAGAGGATAGTGGAATTACGGGGAATAGCATGCACCTTGCTGTTAAGACATCTTCGGGCTGGGAAGAATTGAACTTTGGCTTGGGTGTGCTTTTCGAAGATGCCGCATTGAATGATGGCAGTGTTGCAGGCACAACACGTATTATGGAAAAACCCTATATTTACAGAAAAGAAAACGGAAAAATCGCTGTTGCGGCAAGATGTATGACAACCGGTGGGGTTAAGGATAGCTTCCTTACCCTATGGGAAACAGAAAACCTTGTGGATTTTATAAAGGTTGGAACAACTGATGCTATCGAGGGCTATGAAACTACAGACAGAATAGTTGTTGAGGGCTTTAAGGGCGCAAGCTGTGTGTTTAAGATTAAAGACAGTGAAAAGGACTACCTTGTAAAGAAGCTTGGCGAGGTTAAAAACACATCGGTTGAAGATATTACAGTAAATTTAAAGGTGGGAGAAAAGTTTGAAGGGCTGTATGCTCTTACTGCAAATTATTCCGATGGTTCAACGGCAGAAATTCCTGTTGAATGGAACGAGGATGACCTTAAGGCAGTAAATTCACAAAGAGCGGGTTTGTATACCGTAAGGGGTGAAGCTAATGTTTCGGATTTTCCTAAGGTTATGTTTTACGGTGAAGCAGACCCTATGGTGATTAACTATAACGAAAAGTATTACTTTATTGCAACAAACGAAACAGGGGGTCAGGCGGATTTATACATACGCGAAAGCGAAACCCTGGAGGGCTTGGAAAATGCTAAAGAGGTGCTTATCTTTAAGCATACTGCATCGGGGGATAATTCGGGCTGTAACTGGGCTCCTGAATTGCACGTTATAAACGGTGATTTGTATTGTCTTTTTGCATCAAGCACAAACGGCAAATGGAACGGGGTTCAGGCAAGAATTATGAAATGCAACGGCGACCCGATGAATATAAACGATTGGGAAGAGGCTGTGAGAGTAACTAAAAAGGACGGCAGCAGTCTTATTGATGATGGTATCACCCTTGATATGACATATTTTGAAAATAAAGGAAAGCATTACTATTCTTGGGCAGAAAGACCAATAACAAGCAAAGGAAACGGAAGCTCAAGTATTATGATTGCAACAATGGACCCAGCTGACCCGTATAAGCTTACAAGTGAGCCGGTTGTGTTATATACTCCGTCCTATGCCTGGGACAGACGAACATCACCTATTGTAGAGGGAGCTTATGTATTGAAAAAGAACGGAAAAATATACATGACTTTCTCAGGCAGTGGAGTTGATAATTCATACTGCATGGGACTGTTTGAAGCAGATGAAAATTCAGATTTGTTGAATGCTGCTTCATGGAAGAATGTCGGTTACCCCATACTTGCAAGCGAACACGTGGCAGGGGAATTGGGCCCCGGACATAACTCATTTACCAAGGATGAATATGGCAGAGATATTGTAGTTTTACATACAAAGCCCGACGGCGGTACAAGAAGCGGTACCATGAGATATGTGCATTATGCTTTTGACGGCACACCGATATTGTATATGACGGCAGAAAGATATCTTAAAGAAGAATACAGAGAAGTGGAAGCAAAGATTTATGTGCACGATGACAGCCTTACAGGGGAAGAATTTGAACTGGAGTGCATTGCAAGCACTATTAAAATTGACAACGCTGATGAAGTAAGAACAAATATTACCTTGCCCAAAGAAAAAGAAGGTGCACATATTGAATGGACAAGTGAAAGCCGGGCAATTTCAAAGGATGGCATAATAGTAAGAGGCGAAAAGGATGTCAAGGCAATTCTTACAGCTATCGTAACAAAAAATTCTCTTACAACTACAAGAGAATTTGAAGTGACGATTAAAGCGAAGGAAGAGGATTATGCTTATCTTTTTGCATACTTTACGGGCAATAACGCCGACCAGGAAAGGCTTTTTTACGGAGTTTCCCTTGACGGCTATAACTTCCGCGCCTTAAACGGTGGCAAGAGCGTTCTTACAAGCGACTTGGGTACAGGCTGCATACGTGACCCATTTATTATGAAGGGTGAAGACGGATATTATTATATTCTTGCAACGGATATGAAATCCTCCTTGGGCTGGTCAAGCAATTATGCAACAGTTGTATACAAAACAGCTGACTTGATAAATATTGTTGATAAAGAGTGGATAAATTATCGTGAAATTGAGGGAGCGGAAAACTGTACACGTGCATGGGCACCCCAGGCTATATGGTGTCCAGAAAAGAATGCGTATATGGTATACATTACTATGAGTATTCCTTCTGATCCATATGCAACTGTAATGTACCGACACTATGCAACAGATTTGTGCGATGCAAGTACATACACCCCTCTGGAATTGATGCTTGATGAGCCTGTAGCGGGTGCTGCGGCAATTGACGGCGATATTATTTACGATAAGTTCCATAATGAATATATCATGTACTATGATGGTAAAAGAATTGCAAGAAGTGACACCTTAAGCGGTGAATGGACCCATGCCGAAACAAAGTATTCTGACGGGCAGGTGCCTATGGTGACTCCTGGTGGAGTAAACATGAGTGTAGAAGGAAGCTGTATCTGGAAGCTTATAGATGAAGAAAAATGGATTATTGCAGCCGACGGCACACCATTTAACGGTGGTTGCTATGCCATGGTTGAAACAGAGGATTTTGAAAACTATACACAGCTTTGGGAAAAGAAAAACGAGTATTCCTTTGACTTTACTCCTCGTCATGGCTATGTAGTGCCTATAAGCAAACGTGAGCTTGATAACCTTATTGCAGAATATGGGGATGTTAGTTTTCCTAATAATGGTGTGCTCAGGTTTAAAGATGACAGCACGGTGTATGCATCTGCAAATGAAGAAGCAACCCTTACTGTGGCAGTGTACGATAACAACAATATTTTGGTGGACGTTTCAACTGAAATAATCGAAGGCGAGAAAGCGGTTCCTTTTAACAAACCTCAAAACGGAACCGTAAAGGTGATGCTCTGGAAAGAAGGGCAAGACCCTTTATGCAAAGCAATAGAAAGAAGTTTTAACGGATAAATGTAAAAGCGACCGAATTTCGGTCGCTTTTTAGTTTAACGGAAGGTTATGCCGTTTGTTTTGATGGTTTTTTGTAAGTCGGTGACGCGTCGGAGGGCTTCACCGAAATTACTCTTTTAAAAAAATCTCTGAAAGCCCTGCGGTGACTGGGCTGGAGGCGGTTTTATTTTTTTGCAAAAAATGAAATAAAAGTGGCGAAATTGGGTAATGTGCAGACTAAATTATAGTGAAAATATAGACCATATGTACTTTGAACTTAAAGGTGTTAATTGAGAAATATTGACAAAAATCTTTTAAATTATTAGTGGTTGTGATATGATAAAATAAACAAGTATTTATATAATCAAAACAATAAACAAATACATTTAGGAGAACAATATGAAGATAGAAAAGTTAACAATAAGTAACTACAAAATTTTTAAGAATGTGACTATTTTGATGAATGAAAAAGTGAATATTTTTGTAGGAGAAAATGATTCCGGAAAAACAACCATTTTAGAAGCAATATCTATGGTGCTTACAGGAAAAGTCAATGGGACGAACATAATAAACAGATTGAATCCGGACTGGTTCAACTACGATGTTAGAAGAGCATATCGTAACTCTATAGCCGATAAAAAACCTATAGAATTGCCAAAGATATCAATAGAAGCATTCTTTTGTAATGTTACAGATTCTGATGCAATATTCAAAAATTATCGCGGAACTAATAATTCGTTACGCGAGGATGCTATAGGAGTAAAGGTTGAAATAAGGTTTAATGATGAATATAGCGAAACATATAAAGAACTTTTAAAAGAAAATAAAGTTATAGATATCCCGGTAGAATTGTATAAAGTTGAGTTTAGGTCATTTGCCACTACTGATTATTATATAAATACGACATCAAAAAGAGTTGCATATATAGATGCAACAAAGAAAGACTATGGGGTGGTATTAAATAGGTTTGTTTCAAATAGTATTGGTGAGTATTTAACTGAAGAAGATGAAACCAATTTAAGGTTGGCATATAGAGGAAATCGCAAGGAGTTTACGGAAAGCGATGCAGTCAAAGCCTTGAACAAGAAACTTCAAGAGCAACATAAGTTTAAAGATAAGCAGTTAAGTCTGAACTTAAAAGAAAGTGAAATAGATGGTTGGAAAAACGAAATGTCACTCTCTCTCAATGACATTCCTTTTGAAAATGCGGGATTTGGTACTCAAAACATGTTGAAATCAGAATTGTTTTTAAATCAAAACAACGATGTGGATTTAATTGTTGTTGAAGAGCCTGAAAACAATTTATCTTTTACAAACATGTCTATGCTAATTTCTAAACTATCCAACGATAAAACTAAGCAACTTTTTATCTCTACTCATAGTAGCTTTGTTTCCAATAAATTAGGATTAAATAATCTCCACTTGGTTGCCAATCAAGAAGTAACATCATTACAGAAATTGCCACAGGAAACATATGATTACTTTTTAAAGTTGCCAGGATATAACACGTTAAGGCTTTTGCTTGCTAACGATATAATTCTCGTAGAAGGTCCTGCTGACGAATTGATTGTTCAACGAGCGTATCTTGACAATTACGGGAAGATGCCGATTGAAGATGGAATTGATGTGATGTCTGTAGGAGGTATTGCATTTAAAAGATATTGTGATTTGGCAAAATTAATAGGAAAACATATAGTTGTTGTAACAGATAACGATGGAAATTTAAATAGAGTAAGAGATAAATATGCGGAATATTCAAACCTTGTCTCATT
>JAZPXS010000010.1:0-14853 GCA_045543775.1 Clostridia bacterium | reverse complement strand
TGAATGATGCTCCTGAAACTGTATATATCACAGGCAAAGAGCAGGATGTTATAACCGTTGAATTTGAAAACTATTCAGACGGTGGGCTTATTATCCGTAAACTTGACAGCGAAACAAAGCAGCCGCTTGCAGGTGCAGAATTTAAGGTAACAACTGCAAACGGAACTGTCGTAGATAACTACGGTGGAACTGTAAGCTCAAACGGAATTTACACAACCGATACAAGCGGTCAGATTCATATTACAGGTATTGAGGCGGGAACTACTTTGGTAGTAACTGAAACAAAAGCCCCTGACGGATATGTGCTTGAAACAATGTCACAGACCGTAACAATCAATAAGAGTGATGTGCAGACACTTACTTTCTACAATAAGCCTGACAGCGGGCTCTTGATTACTAAACTTGACAAGAGAACAGGCGATGCTCTTTACGGTGCAGTATTTAAGATCACAACCGATGATGGAACTGTTGTAGGTAACGCAAACGGTAGATACACAACTGACAGAAACGGACAAATCCACTTGACAGGGCTTGCAACAGATACATATATCGTAACTGAAGTAACTGCCCCCGAAGGATATTCCCTTGATACAACTCCACAGACAATCAAGCTTAAATCCGGAGAAACAAGCGAGCTTACATTCTACAATGAAGCAATCGGCGGTATCCGTATTACAAAGGTTGATGAAGAAACAGGAGATGTTATCAAAGGCGTTCAGTTCCGTGTGGAATATATGAACGGTGAAAGAGTCGGCACATATACAACCAATTCAAGCGGTGTTATCAATATTGACGGACTTGAAGATGGCTGGTACACAATCCTTGAAACAAAGGCAGCAAGAGGTTATCAGTTAGATTCCGAGCCTCACGATGTAGAAGTTAAGAATGGTAAGATTTCAAGAGTAACCATTACCAACAGAAAATCTTCATCATTCCTTATTCACAAGATCGACTCTACAACAGGCAGAGGTATTTATGGTGTAACTTTCCTTGTTTCGGACAGATACGGAAACCCGATAGCGACATATACCTCAGACCATAACGGATATGTGTATATGGATGACAGAGATTATAACGATGGTAAGTATTATGTTCGTGAGATTTCTGTTCCTCAAGGATATGTAATTGATACCGAAGTTAAGACATTCTATGTAGGCTACGGAGAAACAAGTTCTATTACTTGGTACAACACACCTACACAGGCACAAATTCAGATTATAAAGAAATCTGCAGATGATAATGTGATTAACGGATTACCTGCAGGAAGTTTACTTGAAGGTGCAGTATTCGAGATTTATGACAGAGGCGGTAACATTGTAGATACAATCAAGACCAACAAGAACGGCAGAGCTGCATCAAAGACTTTGCCTCTCGGACTTTACACAGTAAGAGAAACTCAGGCACCCGCATACTACAGCGTAAACGATACGCTTATGACTGCAAACCTTGAGTTTTCAGGTCAGATTGTAACCTTTGAAGTATTGAATAAGTCTGTATCAACAGGCGTTTCAATCACAAAGACAGGCTACAACGAAGTAATGCCGAACAATCCGATTACTTACACATTCAAGAACATTGCAAATACATCTTCTGTTCCTCTCCAGAGTTTCTATTGGAGAGATACACTCCCGACAGCAATTCGTGCAGAGAAATTGGTAACAGGTACATACAATCAGGCGTTGTCATATAAGATTGTTTACCTTACAAACCTTTCAAACGGCGAATACAGAACATTAAACGATAATCTTTCTACAACAAGAAACTATGCACTTGATATGTCAAATGCAGCACTTGGTCTTGCAAGTAATGAATATATTACAGAGATTATGTTTGTGTTCGGTAATGTAAAAGCCGGATTTGCACAGGTTGAAACACCATATCTTTACGCAAGGTCTATTATGGGACTTCCGAACGGTGCAAGTTTCGTAAATCAGGCAGATGTCGGCGGTGTATATAACGGACAGTGGATTACATCAGTTTCGAGATGGGTAACAAAGGTATATAACTACACTCATTTTGAAATGCCAAGAACAGGATACTAATACAAAATTAAGCTGATGATGCCGTCATAGAAATATGGCGGCATTTCACTTTGTAGAAAGGAGTCGCTTATGAAAACAAAACTTAAACGGATGCTTGTAAGAATTGTTCCGTTGAGCTTGTGTCTTATGAGTATGCTCACAATTCAGGCTTTCGCAGTTGACGATATGTGGACTGTGGCAAACCGAATAATTGTTGATGTATATAACAAGATTGCAGGTATCAGTACAGTTCTTGCAGCTCTTATGACAACGGTGTGCGTTGTCGGTATGAAATTATCAAACAATCAGCAGAAAGTTGACCAATCAGTTGACTGGCTGAAGCGTATCTGGATAGCATGGGCAATCATTAATGGTATAGGCGCATTCCTTGCTTATGTTCGCCCACTTCTCAATGGACTAAACACCATTACATAAGAGAACGGAGGCATGAGTAAATGTTAGAACCTATACTGAAAGGACTTGTGGAATGGCTGTATGAAATGATGGTTGATATTATGTCTTATGCCTCCGGAGAACTTTTAGGGGTAATGTCAATGGACTTATCGTACTTTGAAAGCACAGCGCCGATTATATCGGATATTGTAAATGTTTTCATTGCACTTGGTTGGGCATTACTTATAGGTAATCTTGTCTTTCAATCACTGAAAGCAATTATGTCGGGAGCAGGATTCGAGGCAGAAGATCCGAAAATATTGTTTCTTCGGACTTTTGTTTTTGCTTTTCTGCTCCTTGCATCAAGAGAAATTTGTAATATAGGTTCATCTATTACGGGAACTGTTATAGATATGCTTGAACTTCCGAATGCCATCACGGTAACAACACCGGATGAGAGTATGTTTTCTTTAGGTTCAGGTGCAAAGTGGCTGCTTGTAATTATAGTCGGTGTTGTACTTATGGTACAGATGGTAAAACTGCTCTTTGAAATCGGTGAAAGATATGTCATAACTTCTGTTCTGACCTTCTTTGCTCCGCTTGCTTTTGCGATGGGTGGTAGTAAAAACACCAATGACATTTTCAAAGGATGGGTAAGAATGTATGCCTCAATGCTCGTTATGATGATAATGAACATTGTATTCCTGAAGCTGATAATGTCGGCAATGTCGCAGATGGCAGCAGGCGGTGTCCTTGTATGGTTAGTGTTTGTTGTAGCCCTTACAAGAGTTGCAAGAAAGATTGATAGTCATATCGGAAAAATTGGCTTAAATCCGGCTCAAACAGGCAATGAAATAGGCTCAAGACTTCCCGGTATGATGACATTTGTTGCAGTAAGAACAATGAGTTCTCTCATTGGTCGCAGTATGGCAAATGCTAAAGGCGGTAGCGGTGGTAAATCCGGCAGAAATGGTAATACAGGCAGAGGCGGTTCTGCAGGCAGAGGTAGAAATCCCAATCCAAGCGGTCCGAGACCGAGTGGCGGATATGGCGGTGCATCACCCAATGTTAATAATATGGGAGGTTCGTCAACCGTTAATGGTGGTACAAATGTCAATACAGGCGGTGTACATACAAATGTTGGCGGCGCTAATACCAATGTCGGAAAATCCGACTTAGGTGGAAACACTACAGTTCAAGGCGGTACAGGCTTTAAGGGAGGTAATGCTCCAAGACCTGCTAATGCACCTAATGTAACCCACACAGGGAAAAATGGTGGTACAACAGTAAATCAGGGTGTTCATAATGCGGGGCAGCAAGGTGCGGTGCATGAAAATGTGCAGAACAAAGGTGCAACACAAAGACCACCTATACCGAGAGGAACTGCAGGCGCTCATCCGCAGGGAGTTAATCCTATGAATAGTGTTGTAAACGGCGGTAATACCAATGTTGGAAAATCCAACGTAGGAAAACCCGACTCTGGAACACCAAGAAATACAACTACTGTAAAGAGTGGAAGTCCAATTATTCCACCTCCTGTTGTATCGGGCGGTGTAAAACAGAATGTATCAGGAAGTGTTCAGCACGGTGGCGGAAAAACAGTTGTTGATACAGATGTGGTACATAGCCGTTCTGATGTAAAAGGCACTACTCAAAGAGGCGGTAATGTATCTGGTGGCAGTGTTCACAGTACACAAATCGGCGGTAATAGCGGCGGAGTAAATGTCGGTGGAAGCACTCAAATATCAGGCAACGAACATTTCACAGACAGAAGCTCTGAAAGGTTCCATGATAGCCATACAAGAGGTCATACACAGACTAATACACGTCAGGAAACAACCGAAAAAAGAGTTAACCATGAATATAAGCACGGCAGATACAATCCTGCTGCAGCAAATAAGAAGGTCAAGAAAACCTATTATCAAAAAGACAATCCGGCAGGTGTCAGAAGTAATAACAATCCACATGTGAATAGAGGTGAGAACAATAGAACAAAACACAAACGGTAGAAGTGGATATCAAAAGGCGGCTCGTGGCGCGCAAATGTTAAAAGGTGCTGTAAAAGCCGGTAGTGGTATAGCGTCAGGAAACTTTGTAGCGGTGGCTCAAGGTGTTGTAGAAGCGCTTTCTCCGAAAGTAATACTTATAATTTGTGCAGTAATCCTCTTTATAATTTTACTTCCGGTAATCATAATATCGGCTATCCCTCAAATGCTTTTCAGTTGGGCTACTGTAGATGATGCAGAGCTTATAGCAAGAAACCAGCACGGCACAGCACTTGTACAGCACTATGAGGATACCATTGACGGTTTGCCTGAAGGGGTAAATCCTGATATTTATTGGCTTATATCAATAGAGTCAGTAAGAGAAAAACAAGACCTTGATGAAATATCAAAAAGGGATGTCGAAAAATCCGTTGAAAACAGTTATACCATTGATGATGAAACGGGCGAAGTTTACAACAAATCGCCTGATGAAATTATGAATGAACTTGGTTTCGATGAAGAACAGAAAAACTGGGCAACCTTAATGTACGACACCTTAAACTATCAGTACCTTGATCCAAACAGCGAATTTGCTGATGTTGATGGGTTACCGAGTTATGAGGGCGTTATGCTCGGAGAATCGGGAGAAACACAGGTTACATACTATAACCAGCTTGATTCAAGATGGTCTAATGAAATGTATGGTCGCTCAAGTACAATTGGTGCTGCAGGATGCGGACCAACTGCACTTGCGATATGTGTGTCAACACTTACGGGCAGAGATGTTGATCCGCCTGCTGTTTGTGCTTGGTCTGTTAGAAACGGTCATAGATGCGAGGGGAACGGAAGCTATCATTCACTTATCCCCGAAGGTGCAAAACACTACGGATTAAAGGTTGAGAAACTTGGTCGTTCGAGTGCAAGAGAGCTTGAACAGCATTTATCAAGCGGAAAACTTGTAATCGCGATTATGGCAAAAGGGCACTTTACATCTAACGGACATTTTATTGTTCTTCGTGGTATAACGGAAGACGGAAAAGTTTTAGTTGCTGATCCCGCAAGTTACAAACGAAGCGGACAGGAATGGAGTATGTCAATTATCTTAAACGAAGCCAGAGGCGATGCTGCCGCAGGCGGCCCGTTCTGGAGCTTGTCGAAATAAGGAGGTAAAACTATGTTAGCTAAAATTTTGTGTTTTGCAGGTGGTGCGATATTTGGAGTAGTAATAACCTGTTGCTTTGTTGCTGCTGGTAAAGGTGAAGAGGAGAGTGGGATAAAATGACAGAGTTCTTTATTCCAACAAACTTCGAAGACAGCGGTAAACTGATGGGTATATTTAATATGCGAAATGTTATCGAGGCAGGGATTTTATCTCTGCCTTTTGTATTTCTCACATTTAAGCTCGTTCCCGTCAGTCTTACGTGGAAAATTATTTTATCAGCTGTATTCGCAATTCCTATAGGTGGATTTGCTTTAATCGGCATCAATGACGATCCGCTTACTGTATTCGTTAAAAATTGGTGGCGGTGGTTAAGAAACAGAAAAATAATAGAGTATCGAGGTGAGGTTAAGTGATAAATCTTTTTTCTATGAAGAAAAGCGATAATAAAATATCGGGTAATTACTATGAGGACAGTACGCAAAAGTGGTTGCCCATAGAAACGGTAGTAAACGGGATTGTTGTCTTAAAAGACGGAAGATACATAAAAATCCTTGAAATACTGCCTGTAAACTTTTACTTAAAGAGCGAGGTAGAGCAGGAAAATATCATCTATTACTTTGCCTCATATCTAAAAATAGCCCCTGATAATATGCAGATAAGGGTAAGCACGGAAAGAGCCAATATTGACGATTATTTAAAGCGTCATGATGCTTTTGCGGATAGTGAAGATAACGAACTTACAAGGTCAATGATATATGATGAAATGGAGTTTGTAAGAAGTTTGTCGGAAAATGTCGCAATAAAAAAGAGGTTCTTTATTGTGCTTGAGTATTCAGGCAAGGGATTTGGTACACAGTCCGGAAAATTCAGCGATGTTCAGCGTATGCTTGCGGATGAAGTGTACAAAGCTGAAAGGTATTTATCGCAATGTGAACTTGGTGTAATTGACATTTGCGATAATGGTCAGCTTATAGATTTATTGTACGGATTTATAAACAAACAAAGTGCAAAATATATGAAGCCAGGAAATTTTGCTTACGGAATGTTTGATGAAATTCATACTTTTGAAGGAGGTGCAGAAGATGAGTAAGCAGAGTAAAGAGGACATTCGCAGAGCTACATTCGGAAAATTTGATAGTGAGGAGGATACATATGAAAATTTGGAACATTCCGATGAAGAAACACCGAAAGTTCATCAAAATAAGAAACCGTCTTTGGCGCAAAAGCTTAAAGACACATTTGCTAAGAAGCAAGAGGAGGAAACTCCCGAACTCTGGACAGGACAAACCTCAGTATTAGATATTATTGCTCCCTCATCTGTAGATAACGGCAGCAGAGATTATATCGTTGTTGACGGTGTGTATCATTCGTACCTCTATGTAGCCGGATACGGATATAGAACAAGGAACGAGGCGGCGTGGTTATCTCCGCTTGTAGAAGCAGGGGAGAATATCGGTATAAGTTTTACATTCAGAAAATTACCAAGAGAAAAAATACTCTCCCGTATTTCGCAGAAAACGATGCTTAACAGAAGCCGTATGCGCGATGTAGGAGATACACGACAAGACTTTGAAGAGCTTGACGATGCAATCTCAAGCGGTTATTACCTCAAGGAAGGCATGAATCGTGCCGCACAGGACTTTTATTATATGTCAACAGTAATCGAAGTTACAGCATCAGATGAGGAGGAATTAGAGCAAAGAATAGCAGATGTAATGACACTTTGCAGTTCAATGAGTATGGTCGCAAAAAGAGCTGATTTTAAGCACGAACAATGCTTTTTGTCAACACTTCCCGTACTTGCTGTAGAACCTGATATAGAAAGAAAAGCAAGGAGAAATATCTTGACAGACTCACTTGCAGCATCGTTTCCGTTTTCGTCATTTGAAATATATGATGAGGGCGGTATTTTTTTAGGGCTTAATAAGTACAACCGAAGTGTCGCTATTTTGGATATTTTCGATAGTGATAAATATGCAAACGCCAACGGATGTATTTATGGTACAACAGGAGCAGGAAAAACATTCTTACTGCAGACGATGGCACTTCGTTTTCGTATGCAGGGTACACAGGTGTTTATAATTGCTCCGGTTAAAGGACATGAGTATGTAGATGCTTGTGAAGCAATCGGCGGTAAGTATGTTAAGATTGCCCCATCTTCTAAGGACTGTATTAACATTATGGAGATAAGAAAAACATCTCTTTCAACAGACCACGAAATAAAAAAAGATACCAGAGACGATTCGATACTCGCGGAAAAACTTCAAAATCTGATGATATTTTTTACACTTGTAAAGAGCGATATCAAGCAAGATGAGTTAAATCTTTTAGACAGCGCTGTAATTCGTACATACGCTAAATTCGGCATTGATTTTGATAATAAATCGTTGTTTGACGAAAACGGAAACTTCAAAAAAATGCCAACATTGAAAGACCTGTATGAAGAACTTTTGTCAAAGGAAGAAACGAAAAAACTTGCACTGATGATTGAGAAATTTGCAACAGGTTCTTTGGCATCATTCGGTAGAGAAACCAATGTTGATTTGAATAACAAATACATAGTTCTTGATATGACGGAAATGACGGAGAACTTAAAACCGCTTGGAATGTTTATGGCACTCGACCTGGTTTGGGACAAAGCAAAAGAAAGCCGTATTCAGAAAAAAGTAATTTTTCTTGATGAGTTGTGGACTCTTATCGGCTCCGGTGCCAACCGACTTGCAAGCAGTTATGTACAGGAAATCTTTCGTCTTATTCGAGGTTTTGGTGGTAGTGCTATTCAGGCTACACAGGATTTGTCAGGATGTTTTTCAAGTGATGGCGGTAAGTTCGGTAAAGAAATATTGAACCTGTCAAGCTTTAAAATTGTGTTGCATCTTGAAGAGGATGAAGCATTTACAGTACAAAAACATCTGTCGCTTTCTGATGAAGAAACGATGCAGATTATTCGTGCAGGAAGAGGAGAAGCACTTCTTTGCGCAAACAAAAACAAGGTGTGTGTAGATATAAAAGCATCACCTTTGATGTACGACCTTATAACTACAAAGAGAACCGATCTTGAGAAAAGGAGAAAGACATAATGTTAGGTTTTAAGGAAACACTTTCTGATTTGCAAAATGATACAGTAAAGGTCATGCAGTGTTTGTCAAGACTCTTAATGTCAAACAGCGAATCGAAAGTTGTTGTTGAAAAAAAGATAGACGATTACCTATGTGAACTTGAAAATCTATGTGTAAAATCCCGTGGTGTTCTTGACGGTTTCAGAATGTCAGGAGAGGTCAGCGAGGACTATATTCCGGATAAAAATTTAGCAGAGGTAACAGGCAGCATTGAGGTTACACATGACGGATGGTTACACATCACACTCAATACTTTGCTGCCAAGTTGTAAGTATAAAACGAGCAATTATATAGGCGACACAATAAGCAGATTGATAAAATATTACGGACAGGATTTGCCGTATTTTGAAGATGCTTTTTTGGCGATTGTTGAATACTGTAACAACGAAAATCACAACGCTTTGGATAACGATAATAAAGGGTGGAAGATGATACCAAACAGCCTGAAAGGTAGTGTGATTTCGGATGACAGTCAGTTTGTTTTAAGCATCGGATTGTTCGCAAAAATGTCTGATGATATACGCTGTGAAATCTATGTAATGCCTCCCGAAGAAGGGAGTGTTTTTATGGATTTACTGGCTCAAAATATGCTGTAGGGGGGTTGCAAAAAAATTTTTTTTGAGGCAATTTTTTTGGGTTGTAGATATTGAAAAAATTGCACACCCCCTAAATGCGTCATAAATGCAGTGATACAGGCGTTTTTCGTACATGAAAAATTGTGAATTTTGGAGAAGAATTTGCAGTAGTAGGGAGGGTTGCAAAAATGTTGTTGGATACAAGAGATTTGGAGTTTCTAAAGCTGACAGGATTATGTAGGTATATGCCCACAGGATTAAACAGAAAATATGATTCGCCTTGCTTTGCGAGGCGAGTCATTTCTAACCTACAAACACACAGACTAATAAAACTTATCAGCGACAAAATGAGTTATAAGCTTACAAAAAAAGGACGGGGTATTCTTGAAGAAATAGGGATAACTTTCCTAAAAGATGCAAGGACTAATTTGAAGAAAAATGCGTACTTAGGGAAACTAAAAAATGCACATATAAATGTGATGTTACATCTTGCTGGAGTGAATGTGTATTATGAAACTGCAAGGGAACTTACAGGAGTTTCTTGTGGGTATATGAGCAGTTTGGTTTTACGCTCAGATAATTCTATGAAAGTTTTATCCAGTGCTAAATTTTTAGGAATACTGAAACTTGAGCTTGAAGCTTATATTCCATACTATATCGAGGATAGACAAAGTTGGATGTTCCCCGTCTTCGAAAGGGAAATGTATCGTTCGCAAGTTGATTCGATTCGTGACGTAAAAGAAATAAAGCTGATTTTGTTCGGAGACACTTTGGAGGAATTGTGGTTAAGCATTACTCCCTCCGGAGAGAGTGTAGACATTATAGATGGGCGGAAGTCGTTTTATATATCTTTGGAGGAAATTGGGAGTGAATACTTGTTAATTCCATTAGGTAGGGACGGAGTATTGCAGTTGAAACTTTTAACGCTTTGCGGATATAAAGATAGAATATCTACTGCTTTAAGATGCGAAGAAAATAATGTAAAAGGATTATTTGAGTGCGATGGTTGGAAGGATGGAATGCCGTTTATTATAGGTATTGATTTTAATATAAAAAGAGTTTTAAGAGGATTAAAACAAATTGAAAGATATGATAATAGACTTAAGCCGGTAGTTGCATGTCTTCCGTTTCAAAAAAGCACATATATAAAAATCCTAAAAGAGTTCAGCACAATAAAACCTCTTGTGTTTCCAATATCACTAAATGATATATACAATGTTTTTCCCGAAACAAGAGAAGATAATTTTAAAATTGAACCCGTACCAAAGAAAAGAGGTGATTACATTGAAGTTCCTGAAGTCAGTTACTCAAAAACTCAAATTGAAGTTGTCGAAGCATGAAAAGCTTCGTATTTGGTATTTGAAGCTTAAAGAGCATTTTTGGTATTACCTCATATGCACGCTGGTAGGAATATATCTTTACGGTATTGTTATAAATTCATTCATCGGCGCTATGAATAACTTTACACAAGGGACATCAAACAGTACCTTTTCACTTAACCCTATAAAATGCTTTGCGGCAGTTTTCACTCCTCAAGGATTGGGTGTATTATTCTTTGTATTTATTATGTATTTCTTAATAGCCGGAAAATGGATATATTTAATTACCGGTGTGAAGATAACAAAGGATGAAAGAAACTTTTATGTAACCGATGAGGGTACACACGGTACATCCGGCTGGATGACGAAAAAAGACCGTGATAAAATCCTTGTTTCAAGTACGGCGGATAATCTTCCGTGTCCCATACTTTGTAAGGTTAAGAACGGCGTTTTGGATGATGATAAGTTTGCTGAGTATGTAGGACTCAGAGCGGATTCCGGTCTTAATAAACACATCATAGTTTACGGCGCAACAGGTTCAGGTAAATCAAGAGGTTTTGTTAAACCTTTTATTCAGAAAATGGTACAGCTTAAAGTAAACGGCACGGATAAACAGAGTATGATTATAGTTGATCCAAAAGCCGAACTGTTTGAGCAATATTCAGAACACTTAAAAGAAAATGGATATGTAGTAAAGGCACTTAATCTTCTTGATATGGAAAATTCCGACGGTTGGAATTGTATCGGTGAGACTGAAGGGGATGTTGATATGGTACAGTCTGTTGCTGAAATCATAATCCGTAATACATCCGAAGAAGGACAGAAAGCAGACTTCTGGGATAAAGCAGAACAGAACTTACTTATCGCTCTTATCCTTTATGTTCAAAGTATGAAAGATCCAATCACAAATGAGCTTTTACCTCTGCACGAAAGGTCTCTCGGCACGATATATAAAATTCTTTCAAGTGAAAGTGCAAAATCACTTGATATGAAATTCCAAAGGCTTCCACTCGACCATCCGGCACGTGGTCCTTACGGTATTTTCAAACAGGCAGCCAGTAACCTTTGGGGTAATGTGTTCATCGGTCTTGGCTCCCGTATGAATGTATTTCAGAATAAGTTGGTTGATAAAATTACGAAGTATCACGATATAGATTTGGAACTCCCGGGCAAACAACCTTGTGCATACTTCTGTATTATATCAGCACAGGACACAGCGTATGAGTTTTTATCATCGCTGTTTTTTTCTATGCTTTTTAAAAAGCTTTCAGACTATGCCAGAAAACACGGTGATGAAAGAGGAAGACTGCCGATAGAAGTAAACTTTCTTCTTGATGAGTTCTGTAATGTTGGTAAGCTGCTTGACTTCAAAAAGACAATATCCGTTGTCAGAGGTTATGGAATCAACTGCCAGATTGTGGTTCAATCCATTGCTCAGCTCTCGGATAGATACCCAATAAAAGAATGGGAAGAAATTGTAGGTAACTGTGATACGCAGCTTGTTCTTGGTTGTAATGATATGATGACTAGTGATTACATCAGTAAACGATGCGGCGCTATAACAATTCAGCTTACAAACAGCATGGCACCGCAAACACCGCTTTTTTCCCCAATTACACGTGAAGTGACAGGTTACAGAACAACAAAGGCAAATAATACAAGACCGCTTATGTACCCCGAAGAAATTTTGCAGATGGATAACAGGGAATGCCTGGTACTGATACGAGGGCAAAAACCACTGAAGGCATATAAGATTATTCCGGATGAAATGTCTTCGTATAAGGAGCTAAAATACACGAGGGTAACGGATTATATTCCACAGTGGTATGAGCTTGACAAGGAACTTGAAGCGAAGGGTGTATCAAGAAAAGGTTATCAGCAAAACTATGTTAATACCGAAGTGGATGAAACAGAGGGACGTGAGGAAAGACCATTAACGGAATACGAGTCTATAGAGCCTAATTTTGGCTCAAATGCAAAGGGAAAGGAAGATCCGAAGAAAGATGTCGATGGAAAGACTAAAAAGCCAAAGAAGACAAAAAATGAGGCTAATGAAGCACAAATAGAATTTAGTTTGGATATGGATGTTGTTGAAGATGCAGATGATGGTAGTACGCTCAAAACAACATCAGCAACCGAAATATTATCAGAGTAAGGAGGAATTACAAATGAAGTTATATAAGATAAATGATATTATAAACTGCGAATTTTTGAAGATACCAAAAACAATGTTTGCAAATGAAGAATACCGTAAACTTTCATCAGATGCGAAACTTACATATGCGTTGCTTTACGATAGGCTTTCACTTTCAAAGCTTAACGGATGGATAAATGAAAATGATGAGGTGTATCTCATATATACCCGAGAGGAAATTGCCGAAGATTTAGGAATCACATATAAAAAAGCAATCTCGGCTTTTAAGGAACTTTTGGGAGCGGGACTTATTTCAGAACAACGTTGTGGCAGAGGTATGCCAAATAAGATTTTTATAGTGAAGCTTGAACTTACAGAAAAGCAGGCGAAAAAGTATGTAAAGCGCGAAAATTTAAGAACTGCCGATTCGGTATGTCTTGAAGAAAAAATGGATGAAATTAAGACATGCCAAAATGGAACATCTGAGGAAAATAGCGGTTTTCAAGATATGCCAAATACGGATATCAAGAACTTCCAAAATGGCACATCAAGAACTGACGAAATGGGATGTTTAGATATGCCAGATTCGCACCCTAATAATACTAATATAAAAAAGACTTATAATATTCATACTGATAATAGTCAGTCTGTCAGTCAGCGGAAACCTTATAGATTTTATACGGGCAGCGCAGAAGAAATTGTTTTTGACAGACAGACGGACAATCAATATAACTTCGATGAAATCATAGAAAATTGTGAACTGCACCTTTTTAACGACGAAGAAAGAAAAATTCTGTATGATGCACTGGAACGTATGTTTTATTCTGACGGTCTAAAAATTGGCAATGCAAGACTACCGCAGGATAAAGTCAGAAGCCGAATGTATGAAATAGATGGCTCTATTTTGCAGTCTGCAATGCACAATCTCCATAAGAACGAAACGGAGATAAGCAACATAACAGGCTATGTCATGAGTACGATTTTTAATTGTATTACCGAAGAATATAGTTTGCTCCATGTCGATCCATATCTGAATATGATGCGTAGAACTAAATAGGGAGGGATGATGTATGTATTTAAACGAACTTCAAAGGTACATGAAAGAATTGGTTGATGAATACGGACCTTTGTTAAAGCGTCAGCTTCTTGTGATGCTTAATTCAAAGTTTCGGTATCAGCTGAAAAATGTTGATGGATTTTCTGCTCAAATGTGTCAGTTTGGAGATTATGCAACGGGGTGGATTGGCGATGAAGAATACCTCGGGCATAAAGATGCAGAACCAAACATTGATTTGATTCGCTCGATTGATGTTATGAACACCTTTTTACCGAATGTCAGGATGCATAGACGAAGTAAAACACCTGTTTCAATTCGATTCTGTGCCGGTATGGGTGAACACGAGAAGGACATTTCCATAATTCCTGTTAAACCTGGTGAGGAACAAACAGTATCCCTGTTTGTAAATGACAAGGTTGGAGAGGGAAAATGCGAAATAGTCATTTTTCTTCTGGAGGATAAGAGGCAGATTAAGGCACTTGATGTTGATTGTAATGCCAAGTATGCTTTGATTAATAAAAAAGGGGTATCTCTTTATACCCTGAAATAAAAACAGACAATGACACCGTTTAATCTTTGGAGAAAGGCGGTGTTTTTTTATGTCCGAAAACGAGTGTGATTGTCAGCAGATATAGAATTATTTTCATAAAGGAGGCTACGACTTATGGATTTCAAAGATTTGAATTTAAAGGAACTTGATAAGAACTTAACAGAACCGGAACGTGCCGAATGGCAATCAATTTATGCTTCGTATCGAAGCGGCTCGGTAATGTATGGAAATGTTGTCGGTGTTGATATGCACGAGTTCAAACTCCGTCCGACAAGTGAGGAAGAAGAGTTTGAAAAAAGGACAATGAGATGTCTTATTGTTATTCCGTACCGTGTAAAAATCATTATCCCCGAGCATGAGGTATTTATCGGCGACAGAAGTACAGAATATCATATGCTGCATTCAATGTGCGGTGCCAGAGTGAGTTATGTTATAACACACATCGACAGAGAAGAAGGCTTTGCTATTGCATCAAGAAAACTTTCCCTTGAAAAAATAAAAAGGGCAAGCATCAGACGAATGGGTAAAGCAGGGGATG
>JAZPXS010000009.1:0-11597 GCA_045543775.1 Clostridia bacterium | reverse complement strand
TCCCGGCATTCTTCCTGCAACAGGATGAATTGCATATTTAACCTCGCATCCGTTAGCTTCAAGCTTATCTGCAAAGGCTTTAACAATGCCCTGTGCCTGACCTAAAGCCATACCGTAGCCGGGTACTATCATCGCCTTTTTGGCATTTGTAAGGATGTCCTCAATACTTGCCTTTTCTTCCTTTTTGGGTTCTTCCTTCTTTACTTCTGCCGCCTTTTCAGCCTTTGGTGCAACCTTGGATTTGCCACCGCCAACAAGAATACTTACAAGGCTTCTGTTCATAGCTCTGCACATAATCTGTGTGAGAAGAAGACCGGAAGCACCAACTATACCGCCAATGGCAACAAGAAGAAGGTCTCCTACGGCAATACCTGCAATACCGCCGGCAACACCGCTCAGGGAGTTGAGCAGGGATATGGTGATTGGCATATCCGCACCGCCTACACGAATTGCAAATGCAATACCAAAGAAAGCGGAAAGAACGGAAATGATGAGCATTGCGTCGGGTTTGATTATCACCGCAATAACAGTTAATATGATGGTGACTGCAACAATTGCGGAGTGTGCTTTCCATACAACGGGCTTCTGGGGAAGAAGCTTGTGGAGCTTACCTGCTGCAACAAGGCTTCCCGTAAAGGTAACCCAACCTACAAGGAGAGCTACTGCACCAACATATATGGAAAATTTGTCGTCTGTCTGCTCAATGGTAAGAATTGCCACAAGGGCACTGGCAAGACCGCCAAAGCCGTTTAAAAGTGCAACTGCCTGAGGCATCTCAATCATCTTGACCTTTACCGCACCGATTATACCTACAACTGTACCGATAGCCAGACCAAGCCATGCCTGCCAAGCGGTGAGAATCTCGCAGTTATACATAACCACAAGTATTGCAATGAGGGTGCACACTGCAGAGAGTGTATTACCCCTGTTAGCTGATTTAACCTTGCTCATCATACTGATGCCGATGAGCACACCGAGAATGAGGACTGCGCTGATTATGTAATAAGTCATTTATTTGTCCTCCTTTTTAAACATTCTGAGCATTCTTCCGGTAACCGCAAAGCCGCCCACTACATTGACCATAGCAAAGGCTATTGCCGCAATACCGATAACAACACTTATAAAGCTGTTGTATTCTTTAACAACTACTGCAATTGTTGTGAGACCACCCAGAACCGTAATTCCCGAAAGTGCATTCATACCCGACATAAGGGGTGTGTGAAGAAGTGTAGGAACCTTGTTGATAATAAAGTAGCCAACGATTGCCGCTACTATAAATATGAGTATTAATAAAAATCCACTCATAAATCTGATCCTCCTGAATAAATTACTGTTTTTAAAAACGGGGGTGTAAATTAATTCTCAGGAATTAATTTACACCCCTTGGGGATAAGAATAAGCGTTCTGCACTTATTTTACATCCCCTTGGTTTATTATTTGTTCATTGCTTCCAATGCACCCTTGTGAACAATTTCGCCATTGATTGTTGTGAGGATACCCTTAACGATATCGTCATTCATATCAAGAGCAATCTGTCCGTCCTTTGCAAGGTACTTAACAAGCTGATAGATATTGTGAGAGAACATCCAGGTGGAGCTTGTGGGAAGCATACCGGGGATATTCTTGATACCTTCGATAGTAACCTGATGCTTAACTGCAGTTTCACCGGGATCTGTGATAGCACAGTTACCGCCCTGGTCGATGGAGATATCAACGATTACGGAACCGGGCTTCATTGTCTTAACAAGTTCTTCGGTAAGAATTACGGGAGCGAGCTTGCTGGGAACAAGTGCGGAGCAGAAGATGATATCCATTTCCTTGATTGTGTCTGCAAGAGCTGCTCTTTCCTTAACAAGCCATTCTTCGGGAAGTGCGTTTGCATAGCCGCCCTCACCTACTGCAATTTCTGCAGGAACGCCGGTGTCTACAATCTTTGCACCAAGGCTCATTGCCTGCTCTGCAGCTGCAGGACGGATGTCTGCCGCATATGTAATAGCACCAAGTCCCTTTGCGGTAGCCAAAGCTCTAAGGCCTGCAACACCTGTACCGATAACAAGTGCGTTACAGGGCTTAACCTGACCTACTGCACAGAAAATGGGAGGAATAAACTTCTTTAAATCGTTTGCTGCCATAAGGATACCCTTGTAGCCTGCACAGGTACTCATAGAGGAAAGTGCATCCATCTTCTGAGCTCTGGAAATACGGGGAACACCGTCAAGGGTAAGACTGATAACGCCCTTTGCAGCCATATTCTTAACCATTTCGTGATTAACGGGGGAAGCAGGATGAATAAATGTGATGAGATACTGACCTTCGTGCATCATATCTACTTCGTGCTTACCTTTTGCTTCATTAAACTGAGGTTCTTTAACCTTCAAGATGATGTCGGACTTTGCGTAGAGTTCCTCTGCATCTGCTATCATTGTAGCACCTGCAGCAGCGTATTCAGCATCGCTGAACAGTGCACCCTCGCCTGCTGTGTTCTCAACAAGGACATCAAAACCATCTGCCTTGAGAAGAGATACAGTTTCGGGAATTGCGGATACACGGCCCTCACCGTGCATAATTTCCTTTGGAATACCAATAACCATTTTTCATAACCATCCTTTAAAAAAATTTTATAAAAAAATTGTTTAACAATTATTTTTATCAGGTAAAAGACAAACCTCGTTTTTGTTTTGTGAAAGCACAACCGAAGTTCGTGTAAGGGATACGCCCTCGATGGACTTTATGTAATTTAATATTTCTTCCAGATCCTTACGCTTTCCGGTAACAACCTTGAGAATAAAGTCAAAATCTCCGGCTATATAGTAGCACTCGGATATTGATGTGTTCTCATTTACTGCATTGACAAAATTCTCATAATGCTTCGGATGTTCAAGTCTTACGGTAATAAATGCCGATAAGTCCCTGCCGAGAATACCCTGATTTATAACAGCAGTATATCTCTCAATAAGTCCCGAAGATTCCAGCTTTCTTATGCGTTCAATAACCGCAGAAGTGGAAAGATTAATTTTTGCTCCTATGTTGGTAGCATTTTCTCTTGAATTATCCTTCAGACAAGACAATATTTCATAATCTATTGCGTCCAAAAAACTCACCCCTATTTTATAATCTAATTATATGCAAAAAGGCAAAAAAAGTAAATAGTTTTGCCAAAATGCCCAAAAATATTTTGTATATTTGCAGTATAACAAAATACTTTCTTTTTTTCAATACCAATATAGTACATTTCCAAAAAAAATATTATTTTTGTGGCATATTTTACAACATTTTTCGCATAATTTTGCTGTTTTTTATTATATCTTACGCAAAAAGAAAAAGGCCTCACAAAAGACCTTTTTCCGATTATTCATCAAAACTTTTATATTGTCATATTTTGCTAATGATTTCTTTTGCTTCCTTATCGCCTATCCATCCGGCTTCCATAGTGAAGTTTAAGGTACCATAAGGTTCAAGAACCTGAAGCTGTCCCTGCTCCTTTAAGTACTCATAGCCAAGATGTTCACCTGTGGAGGGAAGCACCATACCCATTGCATCCTCGGTATCGTGACGGGAAATCCATCTTATTGAACAGGGAAGCTCTTTGGTTGTATGAGTTACATAGCAGGCACCTTCACCCTCAACATACTGGAGAGTATAGCCACGGTCTCCTCTGTATATCATTGTGCAGCAGATTTCCGGCTGATAGAACTGGTCAGGCTCGCCTACGATATCGGCACTGTGGATATCTGCCTCAAGCTTGTCAAGCTGTGCAATGAGCTTTGCCTTATCTGCCTCAGGCATACCGTCGGGAATAATTCTGTGAACCTTGCGGCAATCAGCATTGTAGTAGAGCTTTGCACCGTATATGGGAGCAAAGTTAATATGACAGAGATATGCATATTCAAGAGCCGCTGCTCTCATATTCTTTAGCTCAATATCAAACTTCATAGTGGTAGCATCTGCATAGAGAGTGCATTTGGGAGAGAAAATGTATCTTAATGTAAAAGAGATATCATAATCCACACTTCCTCCAACTGCAATGTAGTCTCTGCCATTTTCCGAGCCGCATTCTATGTATGCACTATTGTAGTCTATATTGGGGATTTCGCCGTGCTGGAGGTGATTTGCATCCGGAGCACCGATTGAGGTCATACCGCAGTGGTAGATAAATCCGCCATAGGTTCTTAAAAAGCTCACATTGGGTACAGGCTCTGTAAATGTGGACTTCATAGCAAGGTCTCTTCCGCAGAAGTTGGCTCTCCATATCTGCTGTCCCTGATAGGGAAGTATGATGAAATAGCCGTTTTCATTTTCCACCTTGAGAGCACAAACCCCTGTTGAATAGCGGAAAGCGGTTGCCTTCATACTGCCGTTTTCTGCAATGACAAAATCCTTTTCGGTAAAGAATTCTTTCTTTAAATTAATTCTCATATCAGTATTCCTCCTTTGAGAACACAAAATTTTTAAAATCTACCTATATTATAGCTTCTGGGATTTCATATGTCAATTAAAAGAAGATTAATTTATATCATACTGAAAGATTTTGCCAAATTTGAAAAAGAAAGAATACCAAAAACAAAGACCTCATTATCTGAGGCCTTTGCTTATTTCGGGGATTTTTTATTTTATCTGAGAGATTTTAATTATCAATTATTTTGTATATTCTGCCACAACACCGCCGGCAAGTGCTACAGGTGTGTAGTCAGCTGCATCCCATACAAACACCTTAATCTTATTGCCTGCATTTGCGGTGATTGCAATAGCGTCGGTAAGTGCAGCAACACCTTCTTCAACTGCAACAACAACTTTGTCTGCATCAACGAGCTTATCTCCATTGTAGCTTGCTATTGCAAACATAATGTTTGCTCTCTTTGAATTTGTAATCTCTGCAGCTTCAAGGATTGCCTTGCCGTCTTCATCGAGATTTACAGTGATGAGTGTAACTTCTTCCTTAGGTTCTACTGTGATTTCAAAGCCCTTAGCCATCTTGTAGTCTGCACTGTATGCAACTACATCATATGTGCCGGGAGCTGCACCGTCAACTGTAACAGTTGCAGTACCATCTGTGCCTTCTGTAATAACAAAGCCTTCAACATCTTCTGTTCTTGCCTTGTTCATTACTCTCCATTCGATATCCTGATTGAGATAACCGGGAAGTTCTATCTGGTTAACAACCTGAGCTTTGAAGGAAGCGGTTGAACCGTCAGCAAGAGTTGCATTACCTGATGCGAGAGTATTTGTGATATCATATGCAGCCTCTTTTGCAAGGTAGAAGCCGTTTTCGCCTGTATCGTCACCACTGATTACAGCAGATGTACCTGCGAGGGATTTTACAGAAAGACCGATATCCGGAATAGGCTCTCTGAGTGTTTGTGAAACGAGTGAAGAGTGCTTGGGGTTAACCTTTACTGTACCCTTGTATACCTGCCAATCGGTGCCGGTAAGCTCCATACCCTCTTCGCCATACTCCTTGGTGTAATCATTGGAAGAGTAGTTGTAGTTATTGTAGAATGCAAAGTTAACTTTTGCATTTGCAGGTGTCGTAGATGTATTCTTTGCCTTAAATCTTACAACATATGTTTCGCCGTTTTCAGGAAGCTCGGAAAGAAGTTCGGTTCTGATTTCGGAACCACCAATTCTGTATGAAGCAGGTCTTCCGGCTAAGGTTGTGCCGTCATATTCAAGCATAGACTTGTATGTTACAACCTTGTCTGTCCAGGTGTGACCGGCAGAAATCTTTGATGCACCAAGAGCTACCCAGTACTGGAGTCTGTACAAGTCTGTATTGAGTTTTGGTGCATAAATGTTTGCAGGCATTTCGCCTTTTACGTAGTCTTCGTAGTAATTTGGCTCAGTAATTGTGATGTCAACACCCTTTGCCATCTGATTTGCTTCGTTATATGCAACCACTACATATTCACCGGGAGCTGTCTCCTTGGTTGTTGTGAGTGTTGCAGTGTTTCCATTGGATACTACAGTTACGTCTTCAAGTTCAAGCTTTCTTGTAGCTCTGTCAAGAACCTTCCATGTAAATGTCTGATCAAGGTAACCGGGAAGACCTATCTGATTGAGGATTTCTGCCTCAAAGCTTGCACTTCCGCCTGCTTTGATTGTAGCGGAGTCGGATGTGAGTGTGTTTGTTATATCATATGGCTGTTCATATGCAATATAAACTGCATCCTCTGCACTTACATCTCTGTAGTTGTGCCAGATATCCACACCTGTACCTGCAAGAGCATTTACAGAAAGACCTATCTGGAATCTTGCAGCTACATTGGCAACAGTTTCGGGTTTAATGTGGAGTGTACCCTTGAACCACTGCCAGTCTGAGCCTGTAAGTTCCATACCATCTATACCGTATTCCTTGGTGTAATCGAGGGTTGAATAGTTCTTGTAGTTGAGTGCAGCAAAGTTAACCTTTGCATTTGCGGGGTTTCCATCACTATTTCTTGCTTTGAATTTAACAACATATGTTTCATCCTGAAGCATTTTGGATGCAGGAAGTATAGTTGTATTTGTCCATGCACCGGGCTGATAGTAAGTTGCTACTCTACCGAGTATTGTTGTGCCATCGTATGCCAATTTGGGCACTACAGAGAAATAGTTCTGTTTATAGCTATTGTAAGAAACCGCTACCTTTGTATTACTATTATCATTTGTTGAGAAGTACTGCAAGTCATACACAGTACCATCTTTTTTGATAATGAGGTTTTCGGGCATAGTGCCTACTGTGTAATCAAGATAAGGACTGGGAGTATCTACTGTGATGGAAGTACCCTTTGCCCAGCCTTTTTCGGTATTGTGTGCAACGATTACATACTCACCGGGTTCAACGGTATCGTCTACGGTAACTGTAACATCTGCACCGCCTGTAAAGGTAAAGCCGGAAACGGGATTTGCTCTTTCTGTATCGGAAGCGGCAAATGCCTTCCATGTGAATGTGCCCTGATTGATATAACCGGGAAGACCAATCTGGTTTACAATCTGCGCCTTAAATGTTGCAGGATTCTTGGTTGTAAGTACTGAAGAAGCGGATGTACGCTCGTTTGTGATATCATAAGCCTGCTCTACTGCAAGGTACATCTTCTGTGTGCCTTCAGCATTGTAGCTGAATGTTGCACCTGTTCCTGCGAGAGCATTGGTAGAAAGACCTATGCAGAAGCGGGGTTCGGGCTGTGCATCAAGTCCGGAGTTCATAGATCCGATTGAGATTGTACCCTTGAATTCGTGCCAGTCTGTGCCGGTAAGCTTGAGACCTTCTGCACCGTATTCTTTGGTGTACTGGCTGATGGAATACTGTTTGTAAACAGTGGGAGCAAAGTTAACGTAGGTCTCATATTCTGTGGTGTTCTTTGCCCAGAAGCTTACAACGTAGTTTGTGTTCATGGCTGCAGGGGTTGTGAGAATTTCGTCGTAGATCTGACCGCCGCAGAGCATATAGGAGTTTCTGCCAACGGTGGTGGTACCGTCATACTCTATGAGGGAGTTTACATTAAAATACTGACCTTCGTAATTGAGTCCAAGTTTTGTCTTGGAACCGCCGTTATTAACAAAATACTGCAGGTTGTAGTCATTTGCATTGCCTGTTACGGTAATCATGCTTTCAGGCTTTGCGCCCGGAACATAATCCGCATAACTCACTGCGTCTTCTGCAAATGCCGGTACGGTCATAACGCTTGCAAGCATCATAACGCACAAAAGCATTGCAACAAGTTTTCTTGTCATAAAAATCTCTCCTTTTTGATTACTGATTACGGGGATTTATGCACTATGAAAAATCCCTACAATAATATATTAAAATTGTAACATGATGGTAAAATGTTTGTAAACACTTCAGCTTAAAGGCAATAAAAAAGTGCATCACAAAATAAAAAAAATGCAGTGCAAAACTATAAAAAATACCCAAACGGCAGGGAGTACCGTTTGGGTATTTTTTTATCTATTTTATATACTTACTAGTTACACCATCGGCAACTGCTATGGGAGCAAGCGTTTTGCTGTCCCAGGCAAATACTTTTATAATATCACCTGACTGTGCTGTGATTGTGAGAGGCTCTTTGAGAGTTGCAACACCGTCTGTAACATCAACAGATGCGGCATCTACATCTCTTATACCAACTGTGCCGTTGTAGCTTACCACAGCAAATGTTACGGAAGTTCTGTCGCTGCCTTCTACCTTTGCACCGCCAAGCATAAGACCGTCTGTTGTTTCGTCCACGGCAATCATTGTTATCTCTTCGTCAACTTCGGGAACAGGTACATCATCGGTAACAGTAATTTCAAAGCCCTTAACCATCTTGTAATCTGTACTGCAGGCAACTACATCATATCTGCCGGGTTTTGCCCCGTTTACTGTAACTTCTGCATTTGCACCGGAAGCGGAAATTACAAAGCCGTCAATATCGTCGGTTCTTTCCTTGTTCATCACTCTCCAGGTGAAATTCTGCTTCATATTGCCTGCAAGACCAACCTGATTGAGTACTTCTGCCTTGAACTCAGCTTTTTCCCCATCCTTAAGAGCTGCCTTTCCGGATATGAGGGCGTTTGTAATATCATATGGTGCTTCCTCCGCAAAGTATGCTCTGTACATACCATCGGATTCATCGGTAAAATTAAATTCCACACTGCTTCCTGCATATGTAGTACCTCTGGGGAAGCCGATACTTATTCTGTCAACATCATTTACTGTGTCCGCTGTGGAACGGTCGGGGTTTGTTATGGTACCCTTGAAGTCCATCCAATCTGTGCTTGTAACAGCTATACCCGCCTCACCGTGCTCCTTGGAGTAGTTGAGAGAAGGTCCGTCCAGGTCATAAAGGAGCCAGTGTATGTTAGGTGTTATATCTGCATTGAGATTTCTCACCTGAATTTTATATACATAATTTTTATTATCTGCTATATCGCCTGCAAAACCGCTATCGCTATTGGAGGCAATCACATTGCTTCCAAAGTACAAACCGTTTGTAAAGTAATACGGAGGTTTCTTGCCGGACATAATTTCGCCCTCTGTTCCGTTGGCTGTAATGGAAACCTTACCATCCTTCGAAGCTCCTCTGGAAACCACCGGAGCTTCATCACCGGGATTTATAATTACAGCCTGTGCAATCTGCCCCATAAATCCTCCTTCAGAAGTCACTGTGGAGGGCTCTCTCAGCATATTCTCCGGCATAGGACCTTTTACATAATCCTCGTAGTAATTTGGTTCTTCCACGGTTATTACATAACCTTTTGCCATAGCTTCAGTTTCGCTGACCGCTACGATAACATATTCCCCTGCTTCAACAGTATTATCAACCGTCACGGTAGCTGTTGCTGTATCCTCGGAGGTTTCAATGGAAATTCCTTCTATTTCCGTCTTTCTTGTGTCTTTATCAAGTGCCTTCCATGTGAATGTACCCTGACTTAGTGTGCCGGGAAGTCCAACCTGATTAACAAGCTGTGCTTTGAATGTTGCACCTTGGGATTTGAAGTTAAGTGTTGCAGAGCCTTCCACAAGCTCATTGGTTATATCGTAGAGAGCTTCCTTGCCAAGATATACCCTGTACATACCCTCGGAGGTATCTACAAGGTTGTAATCCACCTTACTGCCTGCAGGTGTTAAGTTACCAAGACCAAAGCTTATATCTGTGTTGCCGGTTGATGCAGGATTTTCTATATCTGCAGGGTTAACAAGCGTACCTCTGAAATCTGTCCACTCTGCAGATGTAAGAGGCATACCTGCACTGCCGTATTCCTTGGGATATACATATTCCGGTCTGCCTTGTGCAGAAGCACGGAAGTTATAGAGCATAAATGTTACATAAGGTGTATATTTAGGCTCCATATTTCTTACCTGCATAGAAAATACAAGTGTTGTATCGTCAGGAAGGTTACCCTTTGTCGTACCGTCGGAGGTAATGAGATTACTTCCAAAGTAAAAACCGTTTGTTCTGTACCAGTCTGTTGCAGTACCGGACATAGCTTCGCCCGGAGTACCGTTGGCGGTAAGCTGACGCCATTTGTAACCATTGTAATTTGCCACACGGGTAACCTTATCGCCTGAGGTATAGCCCGTGTTTGACGCATAAAGTCCTGTATCTGAAATAAGAAGGTTAACAGGCTTATCCGCAGGATTTGGTACATAGTCCATAAAGTCACTGGGAGAATCTACAGTTATAGTGTAGCCTTTTGCCATATTATATGTAGAGTTGTATGCCACGATATCATATGAACCGAATTCAACGGTTTCGTCAACAGTTACCTCTGCTGTTGCACCGTCAGCAGAAATTGTGATACCGGAGATTTCTTCTGTTCTGTCGGTATTCATGGCTTTCCATATGAATTCACCCTGCTCAAGATAACCGGGAAGTCCTATCTGATTTACTATCTGAGCCTCAAAAACAGCGGGATTTTTTGTTGTAACAATATCTGAGCTGCTTGTAAGAGTATTTGTAATATCATATACTGCTTCCTCTGCAAAGTAAGGAAGGTGCTTGCCCGTGCCGGAGTCTGTGCAGTTGATTTCCACACTGCTGCCTGCATAGGTTGTGCTTGCAGGAAAGCCGATAGAGAGTCTGTCAACATCATTTGCAGTGTGAGTTTTTGCACTGTCATCTGCATTTTTTATTGTACCTTTAAGGTCAACCCAGTCTGTACCCTCTATTGCCATACCGGCTGCACCGTATTCCTTGGAATACTGCGAGTAGCCTACTGCATCGAGGTCATAGAGAAGAACATGAACATTGGGAACTATATCTGCATTAAGGTTCTTTACCTGAATAGAATACACATAATTCTTGTTTCCGGCTATATCACCGCTGCGGCTCTTTGTTCCGTTTTCAAGAACAAAGTTGTTGCCCTTAATGAGCTTATCGCCAAAGTACACACCGTTTGTGAAATAATATGCAGGGGCACTTCCGGACATAATTTCTCCCGGGGTACCGTTTGCAGTAATCTTAACGCCGTTGGTTGCGCTGCCTCTGGAAACTCTTGGATCCGCATTGGAAAATGATGTCCCAACATTTCCAATAAAGCCATACGGGCTGTAATTCTCCTGACTTTCATCAAGAACCTCTGCGTTGGTTCTGAACATATTCTCAGGCATTTCGCCCGGAACATAGTCTGCATAGCTGATTTCATCCGCAAAAGCAGGCACAACTATAATACTTGCAAGCATCATAACACAAAGTGTCAATGCAATTATTTTTCTTGCCATAAAAATCTCTCCTTTTTCAAGACTGACATCGGAGAAGCACTTACACTTCCCCTATATAATAAAAATTATAGCATACCGCCTTCTGTGATGTAAATATTGCATAAAAAAGTGCATAAAAAAGTGCAATAATTGATAAAAATCTTCCACAAGCTCCGGATCTTATCAGTCATATCCTACCGCATATCAAAAAATGTCCGAATGGTTCAGATACAAATGCTTTAACGATATACACCTCACGCTCGAACAATATATTGGCTTCGTAAGTTTGATATAACTTCACTCTGTTTCATTTTGATATGACCATCAGAAAAAGTGCTGAAAAATCTCACTACCGATTTGGGTTAACCAATAGTGAGATTGCTTTTTATTTGCACTTTTCGTGCATTTGGATGATAAATCCAAAAGCTACCTTAAAAGA
>JAZPXS010000008.1:0-3495 GCA_045543775.1 Clostridia bacterium | reverse complement strand
GCTCTTGTACATTTCCATAGCGGTCTTCATTTCCGCAAGCTGTTTTGCAATTTCCTTTGTCTTTTCGTTTGCTTCGTCTATAATCTTTTCTGCCTTGAGGTTTGCCTCTTCCAAAATAATATCAGCTTTTTCCCTGGATGTTCTGGCAAGCTCATCAGCAGTGGACTGTGCTACTACGATGGAATTCTTTATATTGTCCTCCATAGCCTTGTAGCTGTCCAGAAGCTTTGTAAGAGTGTTGATTTTGTCCGCATTTTCTATTGACTGCTTATAAACCTTTTCGTAATCTTCGGTAAGAACCTCAAGATATTCGTCAACTTCTTTTCTGTCATAGCCGCTAACCGCAACTTTTTTGAAGGTTTTTGTACGCAAATCCATAGGTGTAATCATAGCACATTCCTCCTTGGTTTAAATTTAAATATATTTTCGTATGTTTATGTGAATCCGGCCTTTTTTTGTAAGATAAAGGTCTGTGTTTACCACCATCTTACCAAATCCCCTTACGGAGATTACGTCGGAATCCTTTACCGTGTGAGATACATTTTTTACGACATCGTAGTTAACCTGCACAAGACCTTGGGATATAAAATCCGTGCCGGCAGTGCGGGACTTGCCAAGAGCGGCACTTACTATGCAGTCAAGCCTCATAGACGATACCGTGGCCGAGGTCTCCTTGAAATTTCTCACAATATGGATATCCTCTGTATTTTCACGGAGTATAAGTCTCACTCCCGAGGATGCAACCTTGGTGAGATTCTGCATAATAAAATCTGCAATTTCCTCACAGACAAAGACAAAAGCTCCCGTTTCTGTGGTTACAATATCTCCCACAAGCTCCCTTGTTATGCCAAGAGACAGAATACTTCCCATATAATCTCTGTGCCCAAGCTCCTTTTTGCCGATGTTTTTTATTTCGATGGCACAAAGGGGAAAAACCGCCTCCTCCCACTCGTTAGGAAGAAAAGATGCCATAACCCTTTCCGCCTCGTCATAGCCTCCAAAAAAACTGAGAAGAGAAAAACGGCTCAGCTTCTCTTTTACCATAATAGCCTGACGTGGTGTAAGAAACCTTGTGTAGACAGCACTTTGTATTTTCTCACTTCTGTCACACTTATCGCATACCGAAGAGAGAAATAATTTGTCCTCACTGTCCGTAACGGACTTAAGAACCATATTTCTGTCCGTCATATTTTAAAAAAAGTCAAAAAGTGCGTGGGTTTTGAGTTCGTCGGAAAAATCGTCGGAGAAATCTCCTGCAATACCCATAGTGCTTGGTACAAGAAGGATTATGCCGTTGGCAACCTTCTGCATTTTTGCTGTAAGGGCATACACTGCACCGCTTAAGAAATCAACCATTTTTCTTGCACTGTCTTTATCCATTTTTTCAAGATTAACCACAACGGGCTTCTTTTCTCTCAGGTGATCGGTAATTTCCGTAGCGTCGTTGTAGGTTGTAGGCTGAAGCACAACAACCTTAAGCTGTGTGGTTGTGTGGATGTTTACAACCTTGCCTTTTCTGCCGGAGATACTGCTCTGGGGAGCTGTACTGACATCGGAATATCTGGGTTTTGGCTCGCTTGTGAAGATATCCTCCTGCTTGTCGGCAACTACCTCTTCTTCATTTTCTCTTACATCGCCGATGCCCATAAAGGTTAAAAATTTCTTTACCATTTCGCTCATTGGTATAGTTTCCTTTCTTTATTATTTAAAAAGTCCCGTGCCTATGCGTACTATAGTGGAATTCTCTTCCACAGCAATCGGATAATCATTTGTCATTCCCATAGACAGACACTCCATACTAACATTATCTAATTTTTTCTGCGATATGTCAACAGAAATTTTGTGCAATTTCGAAAAAATCTGATGTAATTCGTCATTTTCCGCATCAAAGGGAGCCATAGTCATAAGTCCCTTTACTCTTATATGTGGGAAGAGGGACGCCTCTTTTACAAAGTTCTCGGTTTCCTCGGGGGCAATACCGCTTTTTGACTCTTCGCCGGAAACATTTACCTCCACCAGAATATCCATAACCTTGTCTATCTTTGCACATTGCCGTTCGATTTCCTCACAAAGTCCCATGGATTCCACGGAATGTATCATAACAACCTTGTCGGCAATGTACTTGACCTTGTTCTTTTGAAGATGGCCTATAAGATGCCAACGGACATCGCCTTTAATAAGGTCGTATTTGCTGACAAGCTCCTGAACACGGTTTTCACCAAGGTCTGTAAGTCCGAGAGAAACCGCCTCATTTATTCTGTCTGAATCAATGGTTTTTGTTACTGCAAGAATTGTAACCTCGTCGGGGTTTCTGCCAACTTTTTCGCAGGCTTCCTTGATATTTTTTCTTGCAGTTTCAAGATTTTCTTTTATACTCATCAGGAAATTTTACCTCCTACCTTAAGTTTTTTGGATGATGAAACTATTACCTCATCATAAAGAAGAAGTCCGCCTCTTTGTGTATTGTCCTCCTCGACTATGGCATAGCGGGAGTCCTTGCAAAGAACATTCACTTTTTTGAAGTGAACTATGCCGTCCACCACTGTATATACTCCGGTGCTGTTATCTACAACACGAAGAGCATCTATGGGAACCTTAAGTCCGGAATACTTACTGCGGATAAGGTCTATTTCCAGAAATCTCTCTGTCAATGCCCAGGAGCAGGTTTCCGACGAAGTTACTGCAACCGTGTAGTTGCCGTTGACGGGAGTGGAAATGTAGCTTATATAACCCGGTACCTCCTGGTCGTAATTTGCTGCTCTTAAATATACATTTGAGCCTTCCTTAAGTTTCCCCAGTTCTTTCTGACTTGCAGTAAAAACAACATTCCAGCTTGTGTTTCGGATTATTTTGCACACGGCATTTTCTTTTCTTTTCTGCTTGTCGGACTTTCTCATTTTGTTTACGGAATCAAAGTCGTAGGGTGTCATTTCTCTTATTCCTTCGGGATTAAGTATGGTTTCAAATCCGTCCACATCTGTTGTGTAGAGTCCTGCCATGGGAGCAAAAATGTCTTCCTTGGAGTTTCCGAGGCTCTTTTCGTATTTTTCCTTTTCCTCCATAAGACGCTCCATAATTTCGTCAGTGTTGTCCTTGTTTTCGCTGATGGCATTCTTTTTGTCATTAAGGAGATTAAGCTCACGCCTTATGTCCGCAACCTTTTCCATATCGCCTTTATCCATTGCCTTTGTAAGCTCAGCAACTTTGACATCTATGGCACCCTCCACACGAAAGCCTCCTGCCGAAGACTGACCGAGCTGTTGCTTTGCCTTGGTAATCTCATCTATACGCAGGTTTATGTCCTCAAGCCTTGCCTTTGCACCGTCGTCTACCTTGCTTTCGTAAATGCTGGCTATTCTTTTGTTTTTCTTTACCATTTCGTATTCCGAAACCATGGATTCCACAATGCCCTCATCCTTTGACTCAACCACGGTTTCGTCGCGGATGATTATTGCTTCAAAGCTTTCGGATTTTTCCATAGAAGTCGGATCGTAG
>JAZPXS010000007.1:0-4173 GCA_045543775.1 Clostridia bacterium | reverse complement strand
ACTGTTAACTATAACCGAGATGTTGAAATTTTCCCCGTTGTTACCGCAATGATGGAAACCATTTACGGTCAGTCTCCCTATAAATCTCCAACCGATATGGGTGTAAATATGGCGGGCAACTGCATTACAGATGATGAAGTCTGCTGCGATGCATCCCGAAAGGAAATATTAAGACGCTACTATACTGCCTGTGTAGGCAGATGCTGCGGTACAGCCGATGAATCGCAGATTGTCAAGCTGGAAATACTTATGAATCAGGCAGGAGTGACTCCTGAAATCTGCCCTGCGGTTTCCGCCTCCCTTACCAAGGCGGAAAGCACCGGAAGACCTGCAGGTGCAATGGTTCTTCCCGACGGCGGTGTTGTTACCGGAAGAACTTCGGATACACTTGGCGCGGCATCGGCACTGCTTTTAAATGCTCTTAAGCATCTGGCGGGCATAGACAGCGAGAAGGATCTTATTGCATCAAATGTCCTTGAGCCTATATGTGCACTCAAAACTCAGAATCTCAAGCACAAGAATCCCAGACTTCATACAGACGAGGTGCTCATTGCCCTTACGATATCGGCGGTGGAGGATCCCGATGCTATGGCTGCAAAGGAACAGCTTTCCAACCTTGCAGGAAGTGAAGCTCACTTCAGCGTAATACTTTCCGAGTCCGACGAAATGCTTTTAAGACGTCTCGGGATAAATGTAAGCTGTGAGCCTCAATATGAAAACAAGGGACTTTATCACAAATAGTATCAGCAGTATAAGAGGTAGTAAATAAAATGAAATTATGTTCAATATGCAAGAAAAATCCTGCAGTGGTGTTTGTATCACGCAGTGACGGAACAAAAATGATAAACGAAGGCTACTGCCTTCCCTGTGCAATAAAAAGCAACATAACACCCGTAAATCAGCTTGCAGACCAGTTTGGCATAGATCCTGCGGAAATTGAAAATATGGTGTCAAGCTTCGGGGACTTTATGGAAAACGGTGATTTTAACGAGGCCTTTGCCGACATTATGGGCGGAGGCAATCTTATGATGCCTGTAAACACTCCCGACGAGGATGAAAAAATCCCCATTAAGGATAACGGTGTTAAGCAGAACATAAAAAATCAGCAAAAGAAAAAGAAAGTACTCAATAACTTTGGTGTCAATCTTACCGAAAAGGCAAAGCAGTCACTTCTTGACCGTGTAATCGGCAGAGAAAAGGAGATAGACCGTGCCATTCAGATATTAAACCGCAGACAGAAGAACAACCCCGTGCTTCTTGGTGCTCCCGGTGTAGGTAAAACTGCCGTTGCCGAGGGTATAGCCCAGAGAATTGCCGACGGCACCGTGCCCGAAAGACTTCAGGATGCCCAGGTTTATCTTCTGGATATGTCCGGTATTGTGGCAGGTACCCAGTACAGAGGTCAGTTTGAAAGCAGACTTAAGAATATCATTGAGGAAGCAAAAAGCGACAATACAATCCTTGTGATTGACGAAATACATTCCATAGTAAGTGCCGGAGATGCTGACGGTGCAATGAATGCGGCAAATATATTAAAGCCTGCCCTTGCAAAAGGCGAAATTCAGGTAATAGGTGCCACAACTCTTGATGAATACCGCAAGCATATCGAAAAGGATGCCGCACTGGAGCGAAGATTTCAGCCGGTAATTCTTGACGAACCCTCCTGCGAGGAAACTATGGAAATACTTATGGGAACCAAGGACTACTATGAGGATTTTCACAACATTACCATAGATGACAGTGCAATAAAGGAAGCGGTAATACTTGCAGACAAGTATATTAATGACCGTTTCTTCCCCGATAAGGCGATAGATGTTATTGACGAGGCGGCATCCAGAATAAATATGGACAGTCCCCATACTGCCAATATAATAAAGACTAACGCACAGCTTCAGCTTGTGGAGGCAGAGCTTGCCGCACTGGAAGAGGATGCGGAAAATCCCCAGTACGAAAAGATAGCAGAGCTAAAGAGCGAAAAATGCCGTCTGGAGGGAGAACGTTCGGGACTTCGCACAAGACAGAAGGAAACAAAAATTACCCTTGCCGATGTGGCAAAGGTCATAGAGCTCTGGACGGGTATTCCCGTACAGAATATAACAGAGACCGATAAGGATAAACTTCTTAATCTGGAAAAGCGACTTTCACAGAGAGTTGTGGGACAGGACAAGGCGGTGGAGGCGGTAGCCCGTGCCGTAAGGCGAAACCGTGCACTTAAGCTTACCAAAAAGAGACCTGTTTCCTTTATATTTGTAGGCCCCACAGGTGTTGGTAAGACCGAGCTAGTAAAGGCACTTTCCGAAAGCCTTTTTGATGATGAAAGAGCACTCATCCGTATGGATATGAGTGAATATATGGAAAAGCACTCCGTAGCCAAAATCACCGGTTCTCCTCCGGGATATGTCGGCTATGATGACGGCGGTCAGCTTACGGAAAAGGTACGCAGAAGACCTTACAGCGTAATTCTTCTTGATGAGATAGAAAAGGCACACGCCGATGTGTTCAATATTCTTCTGCAGATACTCGATGACGGAAGAATAACCGACTCTCACGGCAAGACAGTTAATTTTGAAAATACAATAATCATAATGACCAGTAACGCAGGAACAAGCGTAGGTTCAGCTTCTGCCGCAGGCTTCCTTGGGGGCGGTGACGGCATAAGCGAAAAGATTTCCGCTTCTTTAAAGGAAATATTCCGTCCCGAATTTCTTAACAGAATAGACGAGATAATAGAATTCTCATCCCTTGGCAAGCAGGAGCTTATGAAGATATGCTCACTTATGATGAAGGATATGATAAATGAGCTTTCTGCTATGGGGATTGGCTTTGAGATAACCGACGAAGCAAAGGAAATGATAGTAGATAAGGGTTATACTCCAAGATACGGTGCAAGACCTATAAGACGGCAGATTCAGATGCTCATCGAAGATAAGGTTTCCTCTCTTATACTGGAGGGAAGTGCCGTAAAGGGAACAAAAATTACGGTTTGCTGTGAAAACGGCGAAATAGCAGTATCCTGCATGGAAGGAAAGTGAAAATGAGAAAGCTTGTTGGTGTACTCACACTTGCTCTTATGCTTTCTTTGACATCCTGCGGCGGAGGACGGAATGAATTCAAGATTTCCGATGATGTTACCGTGGGTATTGCATCCTCCCGAAGCTATGAAACAAGAAAGGTATCTTTGGGCAGAACCACTTTGGATACCAAGTGTGTAAGGGTTGTCTTTGAAACGGAATATCTTGGCGAATTTGTGGCAGAGCTGTATCCGCAGTTTGCCCCGGAAACGGTTAAACATTTTCTTAACCTTGTTTATGACGGGTATTATGACGGAGCGGAATTTTCTCGGATTGTGCCCGGCTTTGTGGCACAGACAGGTGCAAAGGGTAAAAAAGCAGACAAGGTAAAGGGCGAGTTCAAGTCAAACGGCTACAAAAAGAATACTCTGAAGCACGAAAAGGGAGTAATTTCCATGGCGAGGAAAAAGGATAAAAACAGTGCAGAGGGAGAGTTCTTCATTTGCCTTGGCGATGCTTCCCACCTGGACGGGGAATATGCCGCTTTCGGTAAAATTGTCTACGGAATGAACACGGCAGAAAAAATAGGGGAAACTCCCGTTGACGAAAATGATAAGCCGCTTATGGAAGTAAAGATAAAAAAAGCATATATAATTTCCGAGGCACAATATAAGAAATATTAAAAGGAGATAATCAGATGGAAAACACTAAGGTAAAAGTAATTATGGAAAACGGCGGAGAGTTCACGGTAGAGCTTATGCCCGAATATGCTCCTGCAACAGTGGAGAACTTTGTAAATCTTGTGGAAGAAAACTTCTATGACGGAATAATATTCCACAGAGTAATAGCAGGCTTTATGGCACAGGGCGGAGATCCCACCGGAACAGGTATGGGCGGCTCCGGTGTTAATATTCCCGGCGAGTTCCGCTCCAACGGCTTTGGTGCAAACACCTTAAAGCACGAGAGAGGCGTAATCTCTATGGCACGCTCTATGGATAAGGACAGTGCCTCCAGCCAGTTCTTTATCTGCTTTGAGGATGCTCCTCACCTGGACGGAGAATATGCCGCTTTTGGCAAGGTTACAGAGGGAATGGAAGTTGTAGACAGCTTTGCAGAGATTCCCACAGACTATATGGATAAGCCCACAGAACCTATCGTTATC
>JAZPXS010000006.1:0-8951 GCA_045543775.1 Clostridia bacterium | reverse complement strand
ACATTAGAAAACTTGTTGAAGCACTTGGTGTAACAAGGATGATACCGAAGGAGTCAGGCGCACAGCTTAAGGTGCTTACTGTAACAGGAACACTTGAAAGCGGTGCAGTTGCAGAAGGTGAGATTATACCACTTTCAGAGTATTCAACCACATGGACACCTATCGGAACAATCACTCTCAAGAAGTGGAGAAAGTCAACTTCTATTGAGGCTATCAATGAAAAGGGTTATGATCAGGCAGTAACAGCTACCACAGACAAGATGATGAAGCAGATTCAGAGCGGCATCCGTTCAGATTTCTTCTCATATCTTGCACAGGGTACAGCTGTTGCCGGTGGAACAGATTTCCAGGCTACACTTGCTGATTGTTGGGGAATGCTTCAGGTTCTTTTTGAGGACAATGATATTGAGGCAGTATATTTCCTTAACCCACTTGATGTATCTGCATATCTTGGTTCAGCAAACATCACACTTCAGACACTTTTCGGAATGACATATATTGAGAACTTCCTCGGACTTGGCACTGTATTCCTTAACAGTTCAGTTCCACAGGGCAAGGTTTATGCAACTGCTAAAGAGAATATCGTATGTTACTTTGTTAAGGCTGATGCGGCTGACATTTCAGATGCATTCCAGTTCACAACAGATCAGACAGGACTTATCGGTATTCATGAGCAGCCTAACTATGAGAGGGCAACAGTTGATGATACAGTTGTATCGGGCGTTGCGTTCTTCGCTGAGAATCTTGGCGGCGTAGTTGTCGGCACAATCGGTACTGTTCCTAGTCGCTAGGCATAAATAGAGAGGATAATATGGATTCAGAAACATACAACGAGATTTTAGAGTCACTAAAAATCACACTGGATGTTACCGAAACGAAGGATATTGCCATATTAACAGAAATCCTCAACGATGCAATCTCGGAAATCAAAGAGGCTAGAAAATATCCTAGTGATATTGAAGCCTCTGCGATTGAAGAGGATATGCTGAAATTCATTTCTAATATCAAAAAACTGACAAAGTACGATTACAACCAGGTTGGTGCGGAGATGCAAGCTTCTCATAATGAAAACGGCGTATCTCGTACATATATTGACCGAAGGAAGTGCTTTGATGGCGTGGTACCATACTGCGTTATGTTTTAGATAGCAGATGTGCGTATTGAGGGTGCTGTGCCTTCGTGACACTCTTAATGCAAGGGTGTGTGTAATATTTTGGTGGTGGGCAACACACTTAATTAAGAAGGAGCAATCATATGACAATAGAAATTACAGTGCTGATTTCTGCCGTATCGGTTGCTTTTGCAATTTATTTTGGGTTGAAAAGCAACCGAAGAAGTGATGTGAAAGAAATCGAGGAAAGAGCGGCAAATAACGCCAAAGTAAACATGAAACTTGATACCATTTCCGTTGCCGTAAACGATATAAAGTACGATATCACAGCAACACGGAACGAGGTCAAAGATTTACGGGAGCGTGTCGTATCGGTAGAACAATCCACAAAATCTGCACATCACAGACTTGACGATTTTTTCGGTAAGGCAGACAGAGATAGAAAGGAAAAAAACGATGCTGAATGACATTAAGAAGAAAGATTTTTGGAAAGCCGTTGCAATAAGGGCAATCAAAACTATCTGTCAGACGGCCATTGCAACAATAGGCACAGCTTCTCTTATCGAAGAAGTCAATTGGCTTGTTGTTGGCAGTGCAAGTTTGTTGGCAGGCGTTTTGTCTGTTCTTACTTCAATTGTTACGGGTTTGCCAGAGGTTGATTAGTTATGAGAGTGTTACGCAAGAATCAACAAAAACTTTATTATTCGTTGCATGATGGTTCGACGCCGGAGTATGCACACGAAGAAAAGTATCTGCTTACTGAAGAAGAAAAAAAGCTTCTTACAGAGAGCAACGATGCCATAATCATTGATCCTGTCATGATGATAAACGTAGACGGGCAAGATTACATGGTTGTCAGCGGTTATAAAGAAGGCTATTCTGAGCCGGTTGAATTTAAAGCGAATATCAGTTTTGATTCTGGAAATACTCAAGTTGCAGAATATGGTTTAGACCCTAGTAATTACAACGCAATAATCTGCGCTGAAAAAGGCAAATTGCCGTTTAATGAACGCACACTGATATGGCATAAGTCACCTATCCAGTATGACGAACAGGGCAATGTAAAGGCTGAATCAGCAGATTACAGAGTTATCGCAATAAAGACTTCATTGAATGAAGAACGATTTATCCTTAAGAAACGAGTTGATGACGAATGAGTACAGTTATCAAATGTGATTTAAGCGAAAGTTCAATAAATGATGCAATAAAGCAGATAAGGGAATATCGCCAAAAGCTAGAAGAACGTGTGAAAGAACTTGTCACTACGCTGACGATGGAAGGCGTGGAAGTGGCAAAGACTTGGGTGCAAGTTGCACAGGGTGATTCACACGATGCAAGTGTGGAATATCTCATAAATGACAATGGGGATATATGCCTTGCACAGATTATCTTATCCGGCAAGGATGCATTATTCATCGAGTTTGGTGCGGGCATACATTTTAATGAAGCGGACCCGCCACACGCCGCAGAGTTTGGTTATGGTGTTGGAACTTACAATCCCGCATCGGACAATGCCTTTAACCCTGATGGTTGGTACTATTGGACAGGCACGGAAAGAGTACATTCCTATGGTACTGAAGGTACATATCCTTTGTATCATGCGGCAGAAAACGCAAGAAACAATGTGATAACAAAAGCTGTCGAAGCATTTGCGAGAGGTTAAAAAGATGGATTTACTACAACTTGAAAGCATAATAATGACACAGCTTATGGTTCGTGTTCCGAAAATGACCGAACACAGGTACCCGAATATGTCATTCACAAACGAGCCTAGTGATAAACAACCTAGTTTTCCAAATATATATGTGCATGAACTTGAGCCTTCGGAAGTCGGCAATGACTTAGGGAATCAAACACTTCATGCGGTAAGGGAAACAGTTCAGATTGAAGTCACAACAAATGTCAGTAAAGCGGAGGTCAAACGAGTTGCCGCCGCTTGTATGTATGCTATGAAAGCATTGCGGTTCAGCATAGTTTCAGAATTATATGTGAAGAACAACAATGTGCATAAAATCGTAATCCGTGTGCGAAGGATAATCGCAAACGGAGATACCTTTTAATGAGAACGCCTAAAGGGCGTTTTTTTAATACCAAAATAGGAGGAATGAGAAATGGCAGTAGCAGTAGATTTAAGCACAGCCGGAATCAGAGTGGGATATGCGTTTGAAAGCACAAGCGGCACTCGTCCTACGGCGGGATATACAAATCTTCCGAATCCGAAGTCGATACCTGACATGAACCCTACACCTAATGCCCTTGATATTACTTCTCTCAATGATACTGAGTGGAAGAGATATATGGAAGGTCTTAAGGATATGGGCGGTGCGCTTGGTATTACTTTCGGTATGTCACAGGCGTTTTTCGACCTTTGGGAAACAATCTGCGACACAGATGATACCAACAAAGCAACAGGCAAAAGGACATGGTTCGTATTCTACGTTCCCGGACTTGACAAGTCTTTCTTTATGCCAGTTGACCCGGCAAGGATCGGTATGCCGGCAGCCGAAGTTGATTCTGTTCTTGATGTAACAGTAAATGTACTTCCGGTTGGTGCGCCTGAATGGGCAACAGCAGTTAATCCTACGGATTCTGCAAGTGCATAAGCATTGAAGTAAATGCTGACATACAAAACGGAATAACCACAATTTTAAGGGTGCAATGTAATGTTGCACCCTTATTTTGCTATTAAGCGATAAAACGGAGGGAAAACAAAATGACAAAAGGAATGATAACGATTAACGGGAAAAAGTATACGGCAAAAGAACTTGATTTTAATTTTCTCTGCATCCTTGGTGAACAGGGAATTGAGATAAGCGAGATCAGCAAGAAGATTTTGCCAACAATGAGGGCATATGTGGCTTACTGCATGAATACTGATATGGATATTGCCGGTTCGGAAATAAATAACCACATAATCAACGGCGGGTCCTTTGAGGAACTTGCAGACATATTCAACGAAAAGGCTGAAGAATCAGATTTTTTTCGCGCACTCCAGAAGGCGACTACAGAGGAAAGTCCGAAGAAACGTACAAAGAAGAGCGAAGCGGAAGTGTCAGAATAAGGCTTTTTGAAAAATGGTTTCCGGTATGCGCAATGTATGGGATGACCGAAGCACAATTTTGGTGTTCTAATCCCCGGATTATAAGCACATGGGAAAAGATATGGAAAGAAGAACAGAACAGAAAAAATGCCCTCGTTCACAGGTACACAGGCAATTATATCCTTAGTGCGTTGTTTACGGCTATTGATGGCGTGCTGAATGGTCGTAATGCAAAGGCAAAGTATATAAGCAAGCCTTTTCAGCTATACGAATTGACCAAAGAAGAAAAGGAAAAGGAACAGCAAGCGGCAATCGCACAGTTTATGTCATGGGCGAATGTCGCGGAAAAGAAATATAGCAAGAAAGGAGGGTGACAATGGCAGACGGAAATAATGTAATCGACAAAGTTCAAATAGAGATTGAAGCAACTGCGAAGGGTGCAACTAAAGCATTCATTGAGTTAGAATCGCGTTTAAGCGCATTACAGAAGGTTTTAAATTCAGTTGATACTTCTACCCTTGAGAAAGCCGCAAAGGCTTCTAGGGGCATCTCTGCGTTTGCTACGGGCATGAATAAGACGGAGCGTGACGTTGTTAAATCAGTTGACAAGATTCAGCAATCACTTGCCGGATTACAGAGTTATAAAAACGCAGCATTATCAGGCGATTCTTCATCAGCGACTTCGTTTGAAAGGCAGGCGGTAAGAATACAGAGTGCGCTTGATGTACTCACGGAAAAGCTGAAGCAAGCCGGACAGGCAAGACCTGGACTTGGCGTTGAACCGGAGACGCTTGAAGCATACAGAGAACAGGCGCTCATGCTCCAAGAAGCATTAGCGGCGGCAAAGGCAGAAGTGGCAAATATGCCGAAACCTGACATTACACCGGATCCCGAACCGACAGAAAATGCCATATCAAGAATCGATAAGGCGGTAGGGTTGGTCGGAAAAAGCACAATAGCAATCGGAAAAGGTATTCAGAATGCATTTAAGAAAATAAAAGATGCGGCACACAAAATAAGTGATGCACTTCACAAAATCAAAGATGCGGCATCGAAGGCCGGTTCAGTAGGATTCGGGAAGCTTCTCAAATATGGTTTTGGAATACGTTCTATGTATGTGCTTTTCAGGCGTTTAAGAAAAGCTGTAATTGAATCGTTTGGAGAGTTACAGAATAGCGGTGCATTTTTTGAAACCACAAGGGCAAATATTGAATCGTTAAAAGCGGCACTTAATACGCTTAAGTTTCAGTTTGGTGCGGCGTTTGAACCTATATTCAATGCTGTAGCACCGGCACTTGAAACCCTTATAAATTATCTCATAGCCGTAATGAATGTAATAAGTGCGTTCACGGCAAAGCTGATGGGTAAATCAACCTATTCAAGGGCTGTTGCAAATATGGGCGCACTGTCAAAAGCAACAGGCGGTGCGGCAAAAGCACAGAAGGAACTTAATAAACAGCTTCAGAGTTTTGATGAACTCAATAACCTTACTACCAACAATAATGGTGGTGGGGGTGGCGGCGGTGGCGGGGGAAGTACGCCAGGGGCCACCTATGTCGAAGAATCCGTTGATAATGTACTAGGCGATTTTGGCAAGACACTTGCTGACAAAATTCGTGCAGGGGATTGGGAAGGCGTAGGAACTGTCATTTCCGAAAAGCTTCAGGAAGTCATGGAAAGTATTCCGTGGGATAAGGTTTTTAAAGCAGCAAGTGATTTTGGAACAAAGTTTGCACAGTTTCTTAATGGTCTTATCAGCCCAGAGTTGTTCAAAGACCTCGGCTCGACAATTGCTAATGCAATTAACGCAGTATTCAAAGGTGCCGGAGCATTTGCCAAAGAGTTTGAATTTTACGATCTTGGTTTATCAATTGGTGCAGGCATAACAGAGTTCTTTAAAACGGGGAAGTTTAACGAATGGGGAACTGTTGCTCACGATTGGATTATGGGCATACTTGATGCAGGCATAGGGCTTATTGAAGGTTCAGAGTTTGACCAAATAACACAGAGTATAGGTGATTTCCTTGAAGGTCTGCAAGTGTCTGACATTCTCAGTAAACTTGCACAGTTTGGGACAACGCTTGGTTCGGCAATATGTGATGCATTAAAGAATGCATGGAATAGTGCAACACTGAAAGAAAAGATGGGCGCTGTAATAATAGCAGGAATTGCACTTGCTAACCTCACAGGGCTGACATCAATGCTCACAAATTTGCTCACTACAGCAATTGCTAATAATCCGATTACAGTAGGTCAGATTACAATATTGGCGGCAACAGCAGTAATAACTTTTGAAACGGCAACATATGGATTTGCAGGCGTTGCAAAAGACTTAGGCGATGACGAATTAGCGAAAGAATACGACAACTTTTCATGGAGCAATTTCTTCCAAACAATCATGAATCCTGAAGGCGGTGGCATTGATTGGGATACCATAGGCCGCGCATGGAATGATATGTGGGATGATTACGTTGAACCACTTGGAGAAGTCCTGTATAACTTTGGCGAAAAAGTAAAAGAACGCTTTAACAAGATGGGTGGATGGAAAGCTATCCTCACTGATATATTCACGCTTAATCCTGTAAATATTACATGGGATTTCGCAAGCTTGTTTACAAATTTGCCTTCAATACAAGAATTATGGAATAAAGGCTACGAAAAACAGAATGAGATAGTTGTTTCAATTAAATCAAAACTTGAAGGTGTATTTCAGAGCATAGATGATTTCACGAAGTTTAGCGAAACTTGGAATGCATTTAAAACGGCATGGACTAACATTACTGCAAGTATTAAAGCAACACTTGGTGGGGCAATAAAGAAAATCACGGACCTTGATTCATGGAAAACCACCTTTAAAGGGCTTGCGGACACATGGAAAGATAAAACGGCAAACTTTACTTCGTTTGTTGGTGGGCAGATTGCTAAAATAGCAGATCTCGATTCGTGGAAAGCAAGGTTCACAGGCTTGTTCAACACATGGGTTGATAAGGCGGCAACATTTATAGCGAATGTCGGTGGAGCAATATCAAGGTACACAGATTTAAGTACTTGGAAAACCACGATGTCACAGCTTCGTACAACATGGGCTGACAAATCATCAACACTTAGTGCGAAGGTTGGCGGTGCAATAGCGAAAATAACAGACCTTAATTCGTGGAAAGATACAATGAATGCACTAAAGACTTCATGGGTTGGTAAAACTGCGAACTTTGTTGCCACATTTGCAGCTACAGCAATTGATAGTTGGAAACAGAAGATACAAGAAATTCGTGACTTATTTACGAGCAAGACGGCAACATTCACTTTGAAATTCAAAAGCACGATAGACGATGTTAAGGGATGGATTAACGATAGTGTTATTAAGCCGCTGAATGAAAAATTGCACAAAGTGCCATTCTTATCAGGTGTTAACATTCCAAGGCTTGCAACAGGTGGTGTTATTACGGCATCAATGCTTGCGAATATCGGTGAATCCGGTGCAGAGGCGGTTGTTCCGCTTGAAAACAATCTTGGATGGCTTAGAAAAATGTCTAACTTGATGGTCAACGGCATCATGGACACTGACAAATTCAGATATGTCACAGAGCCACCTACAACAAATTATACGGACAACATAACAAGCGGTTCATTTGATAGTGACAGAGATTTGATGTTTGAGCAGAACAGGCTTCTTGAAGAGCAGAATCGTTTGCTTCAGCAGATTGCGGCAAAAGATACTACTATCAGTTCAAGGGATGTTTATACGGCAACATACAATGAAGCACGTAACTATTACAATCGCACGGGCAATAGCCCATTTGTATTTTAAGGAGGGATAAGTAAATGGCTTTTCAGGGATATTTAGTCAAGGTCGGAAATTACACTATCCCTCTCGAATACATAAAGCTTGAGAGTTATAGTTCAAAGCCAGACCAAAGACAGGATTTAGATAGTTACCGTGATGCGGACGGATATCTGCACAGAACAGTTCTGCCGCACACGGCAACAAAGATAGAGTTTGAAACACCATATTTATACATGGCGCAGTTTCAAGCGTTGATACAAGGCATAAAGGAAAACCTCACAAATACGTTGGCACGCGATTGCACGTTGACGTATTACGATGAAGAAACTAATGCTTACAAAACGGGGCAATTCTATATGCCTGGAACAATGGAATACAAGATGTACAACAAAAACATATATGCGCCTTCAAGGTTTGCATTCATAGAATATTAAGGAGGGTTATTAAATGGCGACAGAGACAGATGGTCAGAAATTGAATCAATTACCTGAATTAACCACGTTATCAGATGCCACAATGTTTTATGCGGTTGATGGTGGCGAAGATTATCATGTTGATTTTGAAAAGATAAAGGATGAAATTGCGCCGAACGTTTTCACACCAACGACAGATGGTTTAGTTCCGCATCCTAATAGTGGAAACGGTGATAAAGTACTTCGTGGCGATGGCACATGGGTTACAAATGATAAGCTTATTGGCACAGGAAGTGGAAGTTTAGTGACCTTTGATGCAATTGAAGCACCCATGCCATCCCTCAAAGTAAGCGTAGAGGCTGTGCAAGAAGGCAGTGGTACACCTAGTCCTGAGAATATAAGACCAATTACAGGTTTTTCAAAATGCACTGTGAGAATAGCAGAAGAACTGCATATTTACGGATTCCATATTGATGAAAATAACAGTGATTCAAATGCTATGGTCACATATCTAGCTGATGCGGTAGGCTATACGCCAGCTCACATGGATTACACGAATGATACATTCGATTATGGCTCATGGCAAGATGCTTTCTTCTTGCC
>JAZPXS010000005.1:0-14026 GCA_045543775.1 Clostridia bacterium | reverse complement strand
CATTTTGGTTTTCTCCTTGACAGTTTATTAACATTATTCTATCACGGCAAAGCAGAATATTTTGTAAATTAATGTAAAGTCCTTCTTAATATTTATCCAAAAAATAAGAGCTGTTTCGATTTATTTCATCAAAACAGCTCATTTTTTAATTATTTTTCTTTTGTTTCCTCAACAGTTTCTGTCTCGGGAGCTTCGGCTTCTGCTCCTTCGGTGCCTTCCTGAGGTACATTATTTGTGATGAATGGCTTGAGGTCTTTAAGTGCATTTTCGTCAACCTTAATGTCCATTTCACCTTTCCAGGTTTCGAGAAGATTCTGGAGTTCAGGGATTGCAAGCTGGGATTTTACGGATTTCAAAGATTCCTTTTCCTGTGTTCCGTTCATATCAAAGGGAACTCTCTTTATTATGTGAATACCATAGCTTGTTGTAACAAGGTCACTTACCTCACCTTCGGCAAGAGCAAATGCAGCCTCTTCAAACTCGGGAACCATAACACCGGAGGAGAACACATATCCGTCGGGATTCTCTTTAACACCGGGATCTTCGCAGTACTTGTTCATAAGCTCTGTAAAGTCTTCACCGTCTTTTATACGCTTGAGAATATCCTCTGCTTTTTTCTTTGCCTTTGCTACCTCCTCATCGGAGAGGGGTGCCTGAGTTTCCTGATTAACTGTGGGAATAAGGATGTGCTGTGCCTTTACAAATGCGGATTCAAACTGTTCCTTGGCAGCGGCATCGTCTATCTTTATTTCCCCTTTTTCTATAAGCTTGTCGGAAAGATGCTGGATTGTAAACATTTCCTTGTAATAATTTTCCAGTTCTTCTACACTGATGCCCATATATTCAAACTGGGCAAGAGAAACATTGTCCTGCTTAAGTGCGGAAATCTGATTTGATATATATGATCTTTCTTCACTGGAAAGCTCAACACCGTTCTCTACAGCTTTAACATAGAGTATCGCATCATCCTTGAGTAAGTCGAGAGCCATTTCCTTTGCATATTCAAGCTGTGACTTGCCATTGTCATCGGCAAATGTCCAGAAATCGTCAGGGATGTCTTCCGCCTTGGTAATCTGAGCACTCTTAAGCATTTCATCCTGTGCATTGTAGAAATACAAATTGAAACGCTCTCTGTTATACTCATAGTCACCTACTGTTACAACAGTTGCAGAGTCTGATTTTTTATTATCTTCTTTTTTGTCAGCTTCGTCCTTTTTTGCGGTACCGCATCCTGCAAGAAGCGTTATTATGCAAAACACGGAAATCAATTTAAGGAATTTTTTCATATTGTTTTACCTCCTGTTTAGACAAATATACAAATAACATTATAACCTATACCTCGTCTTGCTGTATTGCATTTTGAAGTTTTTGTAATATAATCTTAATATTCTTTATTACATCGTTTTCACATTTATAGCTGAGGTAAGACACGTTTCCCGAGGAAAACATCATTTTCCCTTTAAAATCCGATATGATTTCCACTATGGATTTTGTACTTACAATGCGTTCAAAAGCAAAAACAATCATAGAATCTTTGTAGGTTATTTCGGAAATACACATACCCCCGGCAATATGCTTCATATGAGCTATCTGCATAAGATTATCTACACTCTCGGGAACGTCGCCGTATCTGTCGATATATTCATCCTCCACATCCTGTATATCCTCTTCAGTAGAAATGGCGGCAATCTTACGGTACATCTCTATTCTCTGCTTTTCATCCTCAACAGACTTTGACGGTATATATGCACTTACACCGATATCTATGTTAGTATCAACCTTCTCTACTGTCTGCTGCCCCTTTAGCTCAGCTACCGCCTGTTCAAGAAGCAAGCAATACATATCATAACCTACAAGGTTCATATTTCCGTGCTGCTCCTTGCCGAGAATATTGCCGGCTCCGCGGATTTCCAGGTCACGCATTGCTATCCTGAATCCTGAACCGAACTCGGTAAACTCCCTTATGGCACCAAGCCGTTTCTGAGCGATTTTGTCAAGAACCTTGCCCTCGTGATAGGTAAAATACGCATAGGAAAGCCGATTGGAGCGTCCCACTCTTCCCTTTAGCTGATATAACTGCGAAAGTCCCAGGCAATCAGAATTTTCCACAATTAGAGTATTGACATTGGGAACATCCAGACCTGTCTCTATGATGGTTGTACACACAAGAACATCTATCTCTCCGTCAATAAGCTCCATCATAATATTCTCAAGTTCCGATTCGCTCATTTTGCCGTGAGCAACACTTACTCTGGCATTTGGCACAAGTTCACTTATTGTGAATGCTACCTTGTCTATGGTATCCACACGGTTGTGTAGATAGTACACCTGACCGCCTCTTGCAAGCTCACGCTCTATGGCAGTCTGCACAACAATGGGATTGTATTCCATAACAAAAGTCTGAACAGGTGCTCTGTCGTTGGGAGGTGCTGCAAGCACACTCAAATCTCTTATTCCCATCATAGCCATATTGAGGGTTCTGGGTATAGGGGTTGCACTTAAGGTGAGTACATTGACATCTTTTTTTATTTCTTTCAATTTATCCTTGTGGCGTACTCCAAAGCGTTGCTCTTCATCTATAATGAGAAGTCCCAATGACTTAAATTTTACATCCTTCTGAAGTATTCGGTGAGTACCGATGATTACATCCACCTGTCCGGATTCCAGTTTTTTTATGATTTCGTCCTGCTGTTTCTTGGTGCGGAAGCGACTGAGCATTTCCACATTTATGCAGTATTCCTTCATTCTTGAAACAAAGGTGTTAAAATGCTGAGAAGCAAGAATTGTGGTGGGAACAAGATAGGCAACCTGCATACCATCCATAACCGTTTTGAATGCGGCACGAAGAGCTACCTCCGTCTTTCCGTAGCCAACATCTCCGCACAGGAGACGGTCCATACATTTTCCTTCCTCCATATCCTTCTTGACCTCGGCAATAGAACGGAGCTGATCGGGGGTTTCGTCATAGAGAAAATCTCCCTCAAACTGTCTCTGCCAGTCGGTATCCGGCGGGAAAATGTGTCCTTGCATACGGCTTCTCTCCGCATAGAGATTAATCATATCCTGTGCAAGAGTTGCCACGCTCTCCTTGACCTTGGTTACGGTTTTTTGCCACATAGTTCCGCCAAGGCTGTTTAACTTAACTGTTTTTTCCTCCGTGGATGAAGAATATCTGTAAAGAAGATTCATTTGCTCAACGGGAACATACAGGCAATCACTGCCCTTGTACTTGAGTTTGAGATAATCCTTTATTACGCCCTGAACCTCAAGCTGGTGAATTCCCACATATTTTGCAACACCGTGAGTTCTGTGAACAACGTAATCTCCCGGGGTAATTTCATCAAAGCTTTTTATAGCATCCTTGGCATCCTTGGGTTTGGGACGCTTTTTCCTTACAGATGCCGGCTCTCCGTCGGTAATAACCGCCGTCTTTATGGAGGGGTATTCAAAGCCTCTTTCCAGCGTTCCCTTGTATATATATACCTCTCCGAAATCCGGTATCTTTTCAAAATTATCCATACAAACGGCAGTTATGCCTTTTTGCATAAGCATATCTGCAAGGTTGCGTATTTTCGTATCTGTTCCGAGCAGTACCGCAACTCTGTATGAACTCTTTTTCCAAAATTCAATATCATCTACCATATACTGAGCATTGTCGGTATATGCCCTGAGTGTCTTGGCAGAAAATGACACAATTTCCTTAGGTTTTATATCCGGTGTGGTGTGGGAAAGTGCACTGACTGTAACCGCCACAGAGTTTGAAATCCTGCGGACTATATCCTGATAGGAAACAAAATACTCTCCTGTGTTTCTGGGGAAAAGTCCCTTTTCCAGAAGCGAAGTAATAATTTCATTCTGCTCCTTATACCATATATCAAATTTGCTTTTCAGTTCCTTTGGTTCGCAAAGGACATAAAATGAATCATCCCCAACATAATCCATGAGAGTCGGAACTCGCTTGTAAAAATACGGCAGGTATTTATCCGACGAATGAAAATAATGGCTCTGGGTAAGCTTTTCCGCATCACGGTTGAGATTTTCGTTACCCATATCATAGATAGCCTCTGCCACCTTTGATGCCATATCATCCGTATACATAAGCTCTCTTGCAGGAGTGATTACCGCCTCATCCGCATAGTCCGAGGATAGTTGGGTTTCGCAGGAGAATGTGCGTATGGAATCCACATCATCGCCCCAAAACTCTATTCTGTATGGCAAATCATTTCCTGTAGAAAAAATATCTACTATAGAGCCACGGACACTGAACTGCCCTACTCCCTCCACAGAGCTTACCCGGGTGTAGCCCATATAGAGAAGCTTTTCTGTCATTTGGGATATATCCATTGTACTGTCGGATTTTAAGGTAAATGTACTGTCTGTGTATATATCTGTATCGGCGGTATAGGATGCCAGTGCAGAAACAGTTGTAACTATATATTTTGCATCCTTTACTTTTGAAAGTGCAGACAGTCTGTCGAACTCACTCTTTCTGTTGGAAACATCAACATCATAGTACACATATTCTCTTGGAGGAAAGTAAACGGCTCCACCGCAAGAGAGGAACGACAGCTCCTTGAGTGTCCTTCCTGCTTCAAGCTCATCAGAGGTAACCACAATACAACGTGTATCACGGTTCTCACCGAGAGAATATATAAGGTGGCTGCGCTGGCTTGAAGAAACGCCTATGGTGTGTACATAGCCTGAGCCTTTTTTTACGTGGGAACATACCGAATCAAATTCGTTCATTCCGTCGATAAGATACTTTAGAGTGTTCATTTTGAAGCTCCGTTGAATTTATTCATTGCATCGGCTGTGCCGCTTGTTATAATAACCTCCACGGCATCAACCACCCTGTTTGCAGTCTTGGTGAGAATTTCTATTTCTTCCTTGGAGAACTTTCCAAGAACATAATCTGCAAGATTGTAGTGCTCCCCTTTTGGGGCACCTACACCCATTCTTATACGTGTAAAACCGTCGTCGGCAAGCTGGTAGATAATGGATTTAAGTCCGTTATGTCCTCCGTCACTGCCCTTTGGTCTTATGCGGATTCGTCCTGTTTCCAGATTGATGTCATCGCATATTACAATAACATTTTCCACGGGAATTTTGTAGAAATTAACAATATCCCGTATACTCTCTCCGCTAAGATTCATATATGTCTGAGGCTTGGCAACAATTACCTTTTCGCCCTTTATATTACACTCGCCGAAAATAGCCTTGTGCTTGAGCTTATTCATACTGATACCAAGCTTATGTGCCAATAAATCCACTGTTTCAAATCCTATATTATGCCTTGTGGCTTCGTACTTTTTCTCGGGATTGCCGAGACCTGCAATAAGATACATATTGATATCTCCTGTAAATATTTTTATAAAGACGGCAAACTTTGTACCGCCGATTTTAGTTCTGCTACTGTTGATGACTTCTTTACGGCTTTAAGGATTTTCTTTTCTTCCGGGAAGTTCTGCATCATATACATCCACACTTCCTTGAGCTTGTGCAGAGTGTACATATCGGATTTGAGCACCTCGTAGTATCTTTTTGCAAGCTCATCGGAAAATGCAAGGATTTCATCGGTGGAAAGTTTCTCACCTCCGCGGATTTCTCTGAAAATTGCAGGGTTTGAAATAGCTCCCCTGCCAATCATAACACTATGGAGCTCAGGAAAACGCTCTGCAATGGTGTTGAAGCCGTCCGTAGAAAAAACATCTCCGTTATAGCAAAGCTTGTTTTGTGATGAGGAATATACCTTTTTGAAACATTCCATATCCGGAAAACCCTTGTAATAATCCTCCCTTGTTCTGGGATGAACAATAAGAAGCTCCATAGGATATTTATTGTAGATTTCCATAAGATATTCCATTTCATCGGAAGAATAAAAGCCAATCCTCGTCTTTACGCTGATTTTGGCAGATGTCTCTTCAAAAACAGCACCGAGAAAGCCATCCAGAGCTTCCCTCTCACGAAGAAAGCCTGCACCTCTGTCCTTCTTGACTACCGTCCCCGATGGACAGCCGAAATTGATATTGATATTTCTGTATCCAAAGGCAAGTGCTTCGTTTTCAAAACGGAAATACGCCTCTTTCTTGTTGGCAAGAACCTGAACAACCAGAGGAACTCCCTCGTTGTTTTCGGGCAGAATATCTCTCATACACTTTCTGTTTAGTCTTTCATTCTCCACGGGAGTTATGAAAGGTGCATAATACATATCACATCCGCCAAAAAATTCTCTATGAGTACTACGGTATATATATCCCGTTATTCCCTCAAGGGGTGCAAAATATAAATCCATAGTTTTCCTCCGATTTTATATTATCTCATGTCCGCCGTCACCGGTATCTGTTACATAAAAAGATGCTTCGTGACCGAATTTTTCTGCATATGCACTGCCTACTTCAGACTTGTATTTTTCTACTGATTCATCCTTTATTATAGCAACTGTGCAACCACCGAAACCTGCCCCTGTCATTCGTATTCCGAGAACTCCGTCAATTTTTCTGCCGCTGTCAACAACAAAATCCAGCTCGGGACAGGTTACCTCGTAATCCTGTCTCAATGAATCGTGAGACTCGTTCATATATCTTCCGAATTGTGCAAGGTCTCCCTTCTCCATTGCACGTGCACTTTTTCTCACTCTTTCACATTCATAAACCACGTGCTTTATTCTCTTTCTTGTAACGGGGTTTTCTATAAGATTGTTATATTTTTCAAACTCTTCTTCGGTTACATCCGCAAGGCAGGTTATGTTAGGCAGAACCGTTTTTAAAATCTGCAGTCCCTCCTCACACTCTCCCCTTCTCTCATTGTACTTGGAGCTTCCAAGGGAATGTTTGACATTGGTATTGGTAAGCACCAGCTTGTATCCATCGAGCTTAAGGGGTATGTGCTTATATTCAAGGGTTGAGCAATTAAGGTAAACGGCGTGGTTTTTCTTACCCATTGCAGAAGCAAACTGATCCATAATTCCGCATTTTACCCCTATGAAGTTATGTTCTGCCCTCTGAGACAGGATTGCCATTTTTACCATATCAATTTTTTCATCTTTGCCTGCTTTTTCGTTGGCAAGGGTAGCAAGGCACAATGCTGTGGAAACCTCAATTGCAGCCGAAGAAGAAAGTCCGCCCCCGTGAGGAACTGTGTCATCATAGAGAAGATCGCATCCGCAGATTTCGTAGCCGTCACGAATTAGCTCCAGAGCAACTCCAATCTGATAGTCGCCCCATTTAAGCTTGCCCTTTAGGTTTTCCATCTCTGAAATTTTTGTTTCCACAACAATATCCAAATCGGTTGCTTTTAGCCTTATGATATCGTCATCTCTCTTTTTTGCAACTATGGTAGTTCCCATACCAAGTGCTGCAGGCACAACACAACCGCCACAGTAATCGATGTGTTCACCTATGAGATTTACTCTTCCCGGTGATGTGAATACTCTGAGTTCTCCGTCTCCGAACACCTCACGAAACATTTGTTTCATCTGTAATATTTCCATAGCAAAAATCACTCCTGTATAAATTTGTATGTTGTTGTAGTATCATATTTTTCCCCTTTTCTTAGAACCGAGTCAGGAAAATGGGAAAAGTGGATACTATCCGGAAAACACTGTGTTTCCAAGCACACTCCGCCATATGGCTCATAGGATACACCATCCTTGTAATCGTCACCGTTTGAGGCGGATTTTGGTGTGTATATCTGAACACCAGGTCTGTCGGTGTACATCTCCATAAGTATTCCGGTTTGGTCACCCCAAAGCCTAGCTACCCTGCGGTATCCAAAGCCCCTGAGCACTAAATTGTGATCATATCTTCCAAATGCAGTAATCTGGGGGTGGTTTGAGGATAGTCCCTCCCCGATGGATTTCGGCTTTGTAAAATCAAAGGGGGTACCCGTTACCGACAAAATCTCACCTGTCGGCAGTGAGCTATCGTAATTCGGTGTATAGAAATCACTGTCAATCTGCAATACGTGGTTATCCACTCTGCCCGATGCGTGACCGTTAAGATTAAAGTATGTGTGATTTGTCATATTGACAATCGTATCCGCATCCGATATCGCTTCATAGTGTATCATAAGTGCATTATCTTTTGTCAATGTGTAGGTTACCTTTACATCTGCATTACCCGGAAATCCGCCTTCTCCGTCGGGACTTTTCAGTTTAAGAACAAGTGAGGGTTCCTCGCTGTCGCACTCGTAGGCATCCCAGACTTTCTTGGCAAATCCGTTATATCCGCCGTGAAGATTGTTTCCGTTCTGGTTGGCATCGAGCTTGTATGTTACTCCATCAAGACTAAATTCTGCGTTTGCAATACGGTTGGAATTTCTGCCGATAATTACACCGTAATTTGCAGTATTATTTGCATATCCCTCCATACCCTCTTTGCCAAGTGCTACATCTACACCATTAAATATGAGAGAACGGACTGCAGCTCCAAGGGTTATTATAGATACAGAAAGCTTATCTCCGTTATCCAGGGTGTACTCATAGACTTCGTCGCCATTATGTACTCCGAAAAATTCTTTTGTTATACTCATAGTTCCTCCGTTAATTCTGCCAATTATGTCTAAGGCTTGGGTACTTTTTTACAAATTAAGGTTACAAATCCATAACGCTTGTATATTTTACCACATAAATCCTTTTGAATCAAGGCTAATTCCTGTTTTCCGTTGTATGTAACTATTTATAAAGACTGTATAAACCAAATGCTACTTATTATGTAAAATTACGACACATAAGGTTTAGATGCAGATAGTTTTTAAGAAAAAAACCTATCAAGTTGTGATCAAAATATTATTGTTTCTTAGTTTTTATCCTAAAACCTTTAGTATATAAGAAGCTATCGTTTTTGTGTATTCCAAAAATTTATCACATTCAATATACTCATTTGGTTGATGCGCACCACCCTCTTTCGAAAAATCGCGACCTGCTCCAAAGCCGTACGCTTTTTTCGAACCATATTTTGAAATAACCGAAAGGTCCGAAAGACACGAGCCACACACAATGGGTTCTTTGCCGGTTGCTTCTTTAGATGCTTCAACCATGAGCATAACATCCTCGCTATCAGGTTCACAAAATACATAGTGGAAATATCTTGTAGCCGGCACAAAGCCATCGCCTATAATACCAAGCGGTAAAAGACGCTCTTTGAGTTCCTTTTCGAGTTCTGTAAATTCGGAATAAATCTCGTCCTTTGTTTTATCAGTGTAAAATACAAAATACACTTCACCTTTACCAAGGTCAGCTCCGGCATCACCAGCTTTTATGCCCATATATCTAAGTGATGTTTTTGGAATAATAGTTCCTTTATAAAATCTATTTTTTTCCAGTTCTTCAAAGCGTCTTTCTGCAAATTTTTCAATAACTTCAAGAACAACAGGAATGGCCATAGCTACTGTCTTTGCGCTATCAACAGTTTCTTTGGCATGAAATAGATATTTCATTTCACCTCCACCGGAACCGCAATGCCATATTTGTCCCTCTACTCCGTCCATGCTTACAATTCTTTCTGTAGGATATTTTAAGACAGTAGATAAAGCTCCGTGAGAACCACCGTATTCTTCATCGCAATATGCCGCAAAGAGTAAATTCCTTTTGGGTTCAAATCCATTTTCCTTTAAAAGTTTCATAATAAATAATGCAGTTGCAATAGCATACTTATCGTCACATGCGCCTCGACCATATATTTTACCGTCAGATATCTCGCCTGAGATGGGGTCACTTTTCCAATCAGCTACATCCCCTATTCGTACAGTATCTGTATGTGCCATAATCATTAGTTCATCCTTATCCTCGATACCTTTATATCTGGATACAACATTGTATCTTTTTTCTAAATTTTTTCCTTGAATATAATCAGGGTGCTTATCAAATCCGTCTATATCCATTGGAGAAAAGATATCATTATCCAGACCTATACTTTCACAATATTTGTATATATACTTGGCACATTTTTCTTCATTTCCATTAGTTCCAAAGTTTTCAGAATTAATTTTTATAAGTTCTGAAAGTAGACAAAACAATTCTTCTTTTTTCTCTTCAATTAACGAATATACTTTACTTCTTTCCATTTAATTTAATTCCCTCTTTCTTTTATATAAATTTTTGAAGTTTTTGTAATTGCGAGGCATAAGGTTTAGATGCAAACCTTTTTAGTAGTCATAATGTCCCAATGCTCCAATTATATCGTAGAAATTGAAATGTCGAGCAAAGTCTAAATACAGTTCTTCTCCATTTTCCAACTCTGCAACACCTAAATATCCACTACCCTTGGTAAAGTATAATTCATCCGAAAATGTTGGGTGTTGTATTCTGTTCAACAACTCATCATCTGCATATACAAACTCTGCATTTTTCATTTCTTCTTTATAATCAATTTCATTGGAAACAGAAACAGTTTCATATAATCTGACTTTGTTGATTTTCTCCATATACTTTTTATCGTTTTCTGCAGACCATATACACTTTTCTTCTTTTTTATTAACAAGACATACCGATTCTATGCTTTTAAAGTCATCTTCGATTATAAAAGAATATCCGCCATTTCGGTTATTAAACCCAAACAAGAGATTTTGTTTTATTCCTATATAAAGAATATTGTTTTTTATTTCATATGTATATCCAATATATGAAGTTGCACTACTTGATGTATTGCCGACTATATGCACAGTGTCATCAGTAACATAAACTGTTTCAACATATAGAACATTAGGGCTTTCGCACATATCAAAACCAAAAAGTTTCCAACCATATCTTGCTGTTAAGAAAATCACTAATTGCAAAATCAACAAAATTGATAAAACAACCGCAACTATCTTAAATATTTTCTTCATTTGCAATACTCCTTTCGACATCTTTCGACATATCCATATTGCGACACATAAGGCTTAGATGCAAACCTTTTTGGTGTCAAGATCGTATCAGGTTAAAACTAAAAATTATTAATTTCCTACTTTTATTTTTGCTCGTTTCTTTACAAATGTAATAACTCCAGAAATCAAAGTTCCTACAAAACAAGAAACAAAGTAGGATAACAAGGCAACTGCAAGAAATAATCCTTCACCCATACCAAACTCTTCGTACCCTGTAACTTTTGTATATATCATTAAATCAATCTGTAACCCCATATATGCTAAAAATATCGCAGAAGAAATGATAAAGCAAATTCCCAAAGATTTAAAATACTCTTTAAATGAATTTCTTATTAGAAGAAATATAAGAGATATTCCCGGCAAAGCAGGTAAAATCAAAAGAAGCATCATATGAAAAGCCACATATTTTTCAATATATTCATTTGTTACTATAGTATAAAGCATAATGTTCTCTACCAAAAAGAAAAATAACGGTGTAAAAATTCCAATTAAAATATTTTTCTTCATACTTCCAATCTCCTTTCGACAATATTCGATATCTCCATATTGCGAGGCATAAGGTTTAGATGCAAACCCTTTTTGGTGTCAAGTTTATGTCATGCTATGACCAAAAATTAATTTGATATCTTTTTTATAATGGGTTTTTCGTGTGAGATTATATCAATAATATGATCCTCTGCATCAATTCCATAATGTATCCATTCTCCAGGATAATAATCACCATCATTAGATTGACAACAATCCGTTACACTTTTAAAGTAGTCCAAAAGTTTTGACTTCTCATATATGTACAGACGATTTCCTGTTCTTTTGTTGTAATCATCCCAAGAACAATAGGACTCATTTCTAACTTGGTATATTATATAACTTGGAAATACAATTTCATAAACATCGTCCTCATCTGGATAAATCGGGGTACTTTCCTTTAATATTTCTTTAAATGCTTCATCAAGTTCTTCGTCTACACCAGAACCTTTTTCTCCCTCAACATATCCTGATAGAATAATTTTAAGTTCATTATCAACATCTTCTATATTCAATACAAAAACAAATTTTCCAAGCGAGTCATTGCTGCCACCAAATTCCAAGTCAGCAGTTTCAATGTTTTTATTTGTTTTCTTTTTAAAAAACATATTTACTCTCTCCTTTCGACAATATTCGACATATCCATATTGCTAGGCATAAGGTTTAGATGCAAACCTTTTTCGTATTGATATAGGAGTAAAAAATCATGGTCCAATAAACAACACTGAATTTTTAATTTCATCTAACTTTATTTTTCTTGACTTATTGGAAGTCACTATTTTAAAGTCTTCGGTTGGCTCTTTTAATTTAGCATCACAAAGAACATACCATTCGCCGTTTTCCTTGACAATATCAAATTCTATATCAAGGGTTGAAATATGCCACCAATTTGTATTAAAATAGTCTATTGATAAATCAACATCTCCATATTCTATAAACATTTCATCATTGGTCAATTGATATAACATATCACCATTTAATACAAATCCAATTGTGTAAGTACCGTATGATCCACCTTTTATTTTAAAGTTTTCAGTATCAGTTTCAAGTCTGATTTTACCGCCATTTTCATACTCATAATACTCGTCGACAGCACCTATTTCTTTGTCATTTATGGAAATCTCGTATTCTCCTGTGATTCTGTCAAAGGGATAAAAACGATAATAAATCCATTGGTAATTAAATGCACATATAACTAAAACGATAGACATTATAACCGAAAATATTAAAATTACTTTTTTCATTCTTTTATCTCCTTTCGACAGTATTCGACATATCCATATTGTTCATGCTATGTCAGAACTAAAAAAGCATCTCATATCCTATACTGTTTAGTCTAATATCAACATTTTTAAAACAGCAAGACTTTCCCTTAAATAACAGGGTATAAGATTATACCATTGCAAATCTGCATGCATATGCGAAACATCATTAAATCCTGTCTTTATCGCAATGCTTGTTCCACGAAAAACATGAAAATTATTCGTAACAACAACGATGGAGTAACTCTCTTCGAAATACTTATCGAGTAAGGCTTTAGAAAATTGCATATTTTCTGTTGTAGACGTTGCCTTCTCTTCCTTTATAATTTTATTTCTTTCAATCCCATGTTCAATAAGATATTTTTCCATAGCATAAGCTTCTGTCACAGTTTCTTGAAAGCCCTGCCCTCCGGTAACAACAATTATGGCGTCAGGATTTTTGCTATGATATTGAATAGCCTTATCAAGACGCATTTTCAAGGGCAATGTTACCTTATCCCCTCTAATGCCCGCCCCTAAAACAATAACTGCATCTTCATTATAACTAACATTATCTACAATGCCGAATACTGCTATGAAAGAGACTAATATAAATTCAATACAAAGAATTGCAATTACAAAAGCTTTGAAAAATTTGAAAAAACCTGACTTTGTCAGTTCTTTAATCTTTTCGTAAAATATCCCTATGTTAATTGCAAAAACTCCCAGAATAACTACAAGTACAACTCCGAGGTTAATGTTTGACATTATACATAATATAAAGCCATATATAGCAACAATTATTCCAGCGATAGTTATCAACACAGATATCTTCTTATTTTTATTATGTATCATTCAAACAACCCCTTTTCGTCAATATTCGACATATACATGTAGTTCGTGTCAAGCCCGGTGAACAGTGAATAATAAGAACCATCACGAAATATAACGAAATCAAAGATTTCTATATTTCGGAGAACCTTGTTATGCCAAGGCATAATAGGACCTACTAACTTTTCCCTATTTTTTCAACTGGTTTTCCCGAGCACTTTCCTTAGAACCCGCGAGAATACTGGATTTTCTCGCATCCGATAGTATATGTAAATATTATAAATCGGCAAACTAATCTTTTAAATTGTATTGACTTGACACAAGTAAAATGTAACCTTGTCTATTCCTTTTAATAAAATATTGCTCCGTCAACAACGGGTGCAAAAGATTCTTTTACATCACTTGAATATTTGTATTTCGGTATTTTTGATGATTTACTTTCGATAAACTTATATCCTTCGCCCTCTAATATCTCAAAGGTATATACATTGTTTCCGTCATCTGTTTTACAGATAATCTCGTTGTCTTTAATCTCGTATGTTCCTTGTGCTATATAACTTGAAAAC
>JAZPXS010000004.1:0-13557 GCA_045543775.1 Clostridia bacterium | reverse complement strand
GAGGACAGATGGCCCTCGGGCTTTGCGGGTGGATATGTAACCAAAACTATGAAGTACAGGCAAAAAAAGCTCCACTTCACCCCCGAAAAAAAGGAATTTGTATCCGAAAAGGAAGGAACAGAAAAGGGACTTCCCTATCTTATCGGAACATATGATATAATTCTTGACGAAAAGGGATTTTTGAAAGAATATAAAAAAATCGGCGAAAATGATATCGCCAAAGGTATGAAACGCTATGCATATGTTGAACCTACTGCCGTTGATGAGGACAAGGACTATGCAGGCTGGCACAACGGAGGAACCCCCGTTGACGCTATGAATCCCGAGGCAGTGGGAAAGTTTATTGATGTGACCTATGAAACATATAAGAACCACGTGGGAGAAAGCTTTGACGATACAATTCCTGCAATATTTACGGACGAACCTCAATTTGGTTTTAAGCAATTTTTGCCCTTTGCCGCAAGTGATGCCACGGTTATGACTCCCTGGACAGTAGGATTTGCCGATAAATACAAAGAGCTTTACGGTGAGGATATAGCAGATACCATTCCTGAGATATTTCTGGATCTTCCTGAGGGAAAGGTATCTGTCGCAAGATACCGTTACCACGAGCTTACCTGCAGACTATTTACTGAAAATACTGCAAAGCAGTGTGGGACATGGTGTGAGAAAAACGGTGTGGCTCTTACAGGTCATATGATGTGGGAGCAATCTCTCGATGCACAGACAAGAGCTGTGGGCGAAGCTATGCGTGCCTATGAATGGTTTCAGATTCCGGGCATAGACCTACTTTGCGACAGAATGGAAATAAACACGGCAAAGCAGTGTCAATCTGCAGTGCGTCAGTTTGGCAAAGAAGCTATGCTTACAGAACTATACGGAGTTACTAACTGGGATTTTGACTTCCGAGGTCACAAATTTCAGGGTGACTGGCAAGCGGCACTGGGGGCAACCGTGCGGGCACCGCACCTTGCGTGGATGTCTATGAAAGGCTCCTCCAAGCGTGACTACCCTGCTTCGCTTAGCTACCAGATTCCATGGTACAAGGAGTACAAATATGTGGAAGACCACTACGCCCGTCTTGCAACAGTTCTATCAAGAGGCAAAAGCGTGGTTAATGTGGGCGTTATTCACCCCATAGAAAGCTACTGGCTCTATTTTGGACCACAAGACACAAGCTCACAGATAAAAGCTGATATGGAAAGAAACTTTGCAAATCTTTCCCGCTATCTCTGCGACGGAATGGTGGACTTTGACTACATAAGCGAGGCTATGCTCCCAACTCAGAATAAGAGTGTAACCAATGTGCTTAATGTGGGAGAAATGAACTATTCCACCGTGATTGTGCCCGGATGCAAAACCCTAAGACACACAACATTTGATATTCTTAAAAGGTTCAGTGAAAATGGCGGCAGGTTGATTTTTATTGGTGAATGTCCCCGATTTATTGATGCCGTTGAAACAGAGGAAATAAAAAAACTGTACCAAAAGTCAATCTGTGTGGACTTTGAAAAGCTCTCCATCCTTAGTGTTCTAAAAAAGGATGCAACCCTGAAAGCCATCAAAGGCAGCGGTGAGGATGCCACAGGCTTTGTGCATCAGCTTCGCAAAGATGGGGATATACTTTGGTTTTTTATGGCACACTACGAAAGAAGCTATCACAAGCCTACAATTGATATGGCATACTCCGATGATATCTCCCTTATATTTGACGGAAATTACATACCCAAGCTGTACAACACCATAGATGGAACAATAGAAGATATTGACTTTGAAATTAAGGGCGGAAAAACCTATATATACAAAACCCTCTATGCCTTTGACAGCATTCTACTGTCTCTGGAAAAGACATCGGAGACCAGCCTTTCCTACGGAAAAGGTGCTATGCAGGAAGGACCGTCAAGCTGCAACCTCAACTACAAGGGACTTGGAAAAGCGATGTCTGCACAAGACGGAAAAATCCTCAAGCACATCGACTTTAAAGAGCCGGTGAAATATATTCGTTCCGAGGATAATGTACTTGTTGTTGATATGGCACAGTACAAGCTTGATGATGAAAAGGACTTCTCCCCTGTGGAAGAAATCCTCCGTATAGACGAAAACTGCCGCAGGATACTGGGATACCCAAAGGCGGATGGAAGAGATGTTCAGCCGTGGGTTATACCCGACGAAAAACCAAGCCATTTCGTCACTATACGCTGCAGCTTTGTATCAGATGATGCTATAGATAATGTTTACATAGCAGGAGAAGAGGCAGAGTATATCCTGCTAAACGGCAAGGAAGTCACTCTTACCCCTTGCGGTTACTATGTAGACAAAGCAATAAAGAAATATCAAGCCGGAAGCTTAGTAAAGGGAGAAAACACTCTGGAAATAAAAGCTCCCATAACCAAGCGGACAAGTCTGGAAAATTACTTTGTGCTTGGCGACTTTGATGTCAATATCCGAGGTTGTGAAAAGAGCATATGCTTACCAAAAGAAAAAATAGGTTTTTCGGACATCACAAGTCAGGGTATGCCATTTTACGGAGGCAACATAACATACCGGACACAAATAGACATACCCAAGGGAAATATGAAAATCCGTGCCAACAGATACCGTGGTGCAATGATTAAGGTAAGCCTTGACGGAAAGGATATCGGAAACATTGTGTATCCCCCATACACATTGGAAATACCGGATGTTTCCGAGGGCACTCACACGGTAGAATTTACCCTGTTTGGTAACCGTGTAAACACCTTTGGGCCTCTCCACGACAGCAGCGGCGAAACCTATGTTGACCCCGGTGTATGGTACACAAGAGATTACGCAATGACATATGAATATGAGCCAAAACAAACGGGCATCATATCCTCTCCGGTAATTGACATTTTGGAATAAACCTACCAAGTGACAGGCAAATTTCACAGCTGAAATTTGCCTGTCACTTTTTTGCTTAAAAAATCTCCGATATCTTTCATAGCTTTTCTTAATTCTTTCTCTTTCGGAAGCATTACAATACGGAAATGTGACTTATCCATACAATTAAATCCGCTTCCCGGGACTATTAATATTTGCTTTTCTTCCAGAAGCTGTCTTGCAAATTCTCTGTCATCCGAAAAACTGAATTTTTGCAAGTCAAGTTTGGGGAATAAGTAAAACGCTGCAGTGTTCTTTACATAGCTTATACCATCAATTTTATCTAATTCTTCCATAACTGCTTTTCGCTGAAGATTAAGCCGTCCACTGTGGTTTATCATATTCTCTGTATATTGAGTGTCATTTAGTGCATCCGGAATAACAAGCTGCATAAGTGCGTTTGAACAAAGCCTTACAGATGCTATGTTTACCAGAGCCTCTTTTATGATTTCTTTTTCTAAGCCGGATACACACAGCCAACCGCACCTCAAACCGCATATGCAGTGAGATTTTGAAAGACCGTTCATTGTAATTACGGTTACATCGTCTGCAAGTGATGCAGTGGGAATGTGAGGCTCCCCTTCTATAACAAGTCTGTCATATATCTCGTCCGATATAACAGCAAGCTTATTTTCCCTTGCGATGTTAATAATTTCGGACAAAACCTCTTTTGAATATACAACACCTGTGGGATTATTTGGATTTATAATCAGTATTGCCTTGGTATTGGGTGTAATGGCAGATTTTATGCTTTCTGTATCCGGCTGCCAGTTATTATTTTCGTCACACTGATAATATCTCACATTTCCTCCGGCTAAAAAAGTAAAATTTGTCCACAGGGAATAACAAGGTGACGGCACCAAGAGTTCATCCCCATAACCAATAATTGCAGATACAATAAGATATGCCGCTTCGCTTACTCCGTTACCGATAAAAATATCATCCTCGGAAATATTTTTTATTCCTCTTGTACGATGGTAGTCACATATTGCAGCTCTGGATTTTTCCATACCACGGATATCGCAATATCCCAAGGATTTATCTAAGTCCTGAATTATTCTTTGTTTGATACTGCTTGGCATTTCAAAACCAAATGCGGCGGGATTTCCCGTATTGAGTTTGAGGACACTTACTCCTTGCTTTTCCAAAGAAAGAGCATATTTATACAAATCTCCTCTTATATCCGAGTGAACATTTTTTAAATTGTCTGATAAAATCATTTTTCCCCTTTCTTCTTTTCTTGTTGTAATGTTTTTGAATATTTTTCGGTTTTAAGAGTGTTAAATTGGCAAAACCGAAAATTATTTTGTTATTATAGCACATAACCAAAAATAATGCAACACCTTTTAAAATTTATTTACCCAAAGTAAAGTTATTACATTTTTTATGCTTTTCTTTACTTTGGGTAACATTTGTATTATAATATAAGAAAATGTAAACGGGAGGTTGCTATGACACTTAACAATACACCTTCTTCAATGAGAATACGTATTTCATTTTTCGGAAGAAGAAATGCAGGTAAATCCAGCTTGGTAAATGCTGTTACGAGCCAAAATCTTTCTGTAGTTTCCGACACCCCCGGAACCACAACTGACCCTGTGTCAAAATCTATGGAGCTAGGCGGTCTGGGACCTGTGATAATAACAGATACCGCAGGGATAGATGATGTGGGAACACTGGGTAATCTCAGAATAGAAAAAACAAATGAAATCATAAACAAAACCGATATAGCAGTTCTTGTAATTGATGCAAATGAGGGAATTTCATCCTATGACAAAGAACTCATCACAGTATTTGAAGATAAAAAGCTACCCTACATCACGGTGTACAATAAATGCGACGAAAAAGATGTTGACGGTGACATTCTGTGTGTAAGTGCCAAAACCGGAAGAAATACAGAAAAGCTAAAGGAAAAGATAATTGCCCTGAAACCGAAGGAAAACCCTATAAGAATGGTAGGCGATTTTATAAAGCCCGGTGACGTGGTAATATTTGTAACACCCATAGACGAATCTGCCCCAAAAGGAAGACTAATACTCCCCCAACAGCAAGCAATAAGAGATGTGCTGGATGCGGGTGCAATTTCGGTGGTTGTTCAGCCGTCGGAGCTTAAAATGGCACTTGAAAAAATAAAGCCGTCCCTTGTGGTTACAGACAGTCAGGCGTTTGCTGAGGTTTCCAAAGCAGTACCACCTGAGATAAAGCTCACTTCCTTTTCTATTCTTATGGCAAGAGTTAAGGGACTTGTGCAAAGTGCAATTGAAGGTGCATATGCTCTTGATAGTCTTTGTGACGGTGACACCCTGCTTATTTCCGAAGCCTGCACCCATCACAGGCAGTGCAAGGATATAGGCACGGTGAAACTACCCAATCTCATCCGTAAATACACGAGCAAAAACATAAACTTTGAATTTACCTCCGGTGGAGAGTTCCCCCGTGAGCTTGGCAAATATTCTCTCATAGTCCACTGCGGAGGATGTATGATAACGGATACCGAAATGAAATCCCGTGTGTCTTCTGCAAATGAGCAAGGAATTCCCATAACAAACTACGGAACAGCCATAGCACATATGAATGGGATTTTAAAAAGAAGTATTGAGATTATACAAAAATAATTACAATAAAAAACAAATCAGACTACTGTAAAAAGTCTGATTTGTTTTTTTATCTGGATTTAACCGTTTTTATTATAACATTTTTTCAAAATTGGATATTTCTGTCTTTCCAACAAGAATACCTAAGGAAACCTCATAAACCTTAGTTTCGTGGGGTTTAAGAACAGGAAGTGTTCCGTTTTTCCTTTCCTCTGTTCTGCCGAGAATATAACTATTTGAAGGTTCAAGTCCCATAGCATAGTCGTAACTGCAAAAATTTTTCCACTGCATAATAATGGGTAGTGTATCCATTTTGTATTTCACATAACACCCAAGAGAAAGAACGTCATTTATGACTGCGGCATATCCATAGCCATCCTTATCCGGAGTATTGGTATGACAATACACTTCTTCATCCTTGGATGTGTGTGCACCATCCACCATAAAGCAATTCTGAGGATTTTTACCGCTACCAAGGTTATCTGTAATCTCACCTTTTCCCTTTACTATTCTTGCACCGGGGGCAAGCAAGGGATAGCCAAAATTACAATGATACAAAATCATTATTTCACTCGGAATATCCTCAAGATTTGTTACACTGTCGCGTATAGTGACCTCATTACCCTCAAAGGGAAAAATAATGGTTCGCTCCAAGGCAAAATTGTATCCGCAGAAGATACGGTCGCGAACACTTCCGCGCACGATCACCTCTTTGTCCGTTTTCTCTATGGTGACATTTTCTGCCGGCATCATACCTACTCTGCCGTGTTGCGGATGAAATATGCCATTATCTATGTTTGGCATACCTACATTGGCAAGTCCGCAGGTATACATCATACCTGCGGGCCAGTAGTAGCCAAACTCATCGGCGGCACCATTGAAGAAGTGATTTGACACAAGACCGTTTTTTGTCTGAAAAGCGCAATTTATCCCTTTGTATGAGAAGTCGTATATGTTAAGACACTGATCTTCGATACAGGTCATATAAAGACCGCTTTCATTACTCAGCTCTACAGCTTTTATGCCATCGGAAAGTCCATCCCGAAAAGTTATGCGTCTTACCTTGATAAGCTGATTTAGATTTCCTGTCAACCTGCTTTTCATATCCATGATATATCCTCCGATTATACTATTTTTATTCCCTTCAATTCGCAGAACAAATTAAGTGCATCCGCATAATCATCAAACACCATTACATAGTGCTGGCTCATAATTTCATTTGCAAAATCAGAACCTTTTTTGTTGAGAAGATGTATTCTTGCACCCGGATACGGAGGACAATCAATTTCGTGAAAATTGTTGAGTTCTTCGGTTTTTCCTCTAATTACATGCATTTTTAATCCGTCACCATAGTTTGCCACTCTGCCTACAGTTGCCGTCATATCCCCCTTTATTCCTGTGGTAACAAGAAGTCCGCTGTACAGTGCTGTGTGGCGTTTGATACAAGGCCGTGCAGAACTAAGGAAGCAACGGGGTGCAAAACCGCAGGCAGCAGATATAACGGAATCCCCCTGAAAAGCCAGAATATCACCGTAGGTTGTTGTGTCATTTGAAATGTAATTCATAATCATCTGGGTAAGGAGCATATACACATCACCCTCACATGATACGGGCATCTCGGCACCGAGAATAGATAGTGCCACACAAGGTGTAAATCCATATTCTATAGAAAGCTCATACTGACATTTTACTGTAACGCCATCGAGTTTGTGCTGTCTTGCAAGGTCTTTTAGTGCAAGGTAAAATGCAATGGTTTTTTCTATATCCGCTTGGGTAACATCTTCTGATATATTCCATTCCTCTTGCATAATCGGTTTGTATTCGTCTATACGCTTTTTGTCCATAGCCTCTGCCATAGATACAAGCGTATATTGATCCAGATGTACAATCTCAGTGCCAAGCATCTTCTTAACCTTTATATGGTCACCAAGACCTGTGTACATTCCCATAGATGCATAACCGATCATACCTATACGTGTACTGCGAAGTCTTTTTATACATTTTGCCGCTCTGTCAAAATCCTGTAATTGCTTCGTAAGAGCTTCGTCGTTATCATTTCCTACAACAAATTTAAAGCAATATCCAAATTCTTCAAAGGTCTCCCTGAGCACTGCGGCAGCTGCCACTGAACCAAATGAAATATACTCATCTGCTTTTTTGTCATAAACATTGTCGTGACTCCAAAGTAGCAATGGCATTTTGTCAAGCTGTGCCTCGGAAATAACGTTAAGCACATTGGGACTCTCTATCCAGGAAGCAATAAGAACAATGCAATAGTCATAGTCGGATGAGATTGCATATTCTGTTGCTTTTTTACAATCTTCCAGAGTTATAACAGCAGGGCTTGCATGGGCATCAATTCCTATTCCTTTTAAATACTCTATGGAATTTGCTATCTTTTCATTAAGCTCTTTTTGAGGATATCCCGGATATCCGAATGGCAATACCAAAGTTTTCATAATTCAGTCCTCCGTTATATTAACATCATAAATTTCTTTATCTTTTATCATATGCGTTTTTATTTCATAGGGTTTTACGAGTATAGAAAATTCCTTATCAAAATATTTCAAGGTTACGTCCTGCTCCAAGCCCGAAAATTCATTGAGACGCACGACATCCCCGCAACCGTCCTCTGATTTTTTGACTGCAGTTATATATACACTTTTGGCATTAATACCTCCAAAGCTGTGACACGAAGGATAAATACCGTCGTGATTCGACTCACAAAGTACAATCGGCGGGTTCACAAATGACTTTGCCATGTAGGGAATTTTGTTTTCTGTATAATTATCCTTGTGGATTACCACTCGAATTGCACCCTCGGCTACACCCTGCTCCATAACAGGATAATCCTCTTTCGGCATTTCCTCATCAAGAGTCATTTCCGCATATATACAACTTCTAAGGACACTTATGCCAAGCTCATCTTCGATTTTGTTGTACGCAAAGGAGCTGTCTCCGATAAAACTAATACCCTCGTTTTCATCATACATACTCAGCCATTCACCCATAGGTTCGTCACTTGCAGAACCTGTTCTTATTTCTGTTGCAAAAGGAGAAGATACTATTAAATTTTCGTAATCAACTTTGCTTATAAGCTTTAATGCTATATGAGTCTCATTCCAATTTACAATATATCTGACATCAAAATAATCTGTATCCTTGTAAAAGCTGTAATACATCGTGACAAAGGAATTACGAAATCTGTATTTTATTTTTAAACACGTACGGAATTCTCCGCTTTCTACAGTTTCTATACTGTCTAATGCAAAGCTTTCCAGTTTCGTACCGTAGGTGTTAAAGTTAAAGCATTCCGAATCCGCCAGATCCTCAAAACATTGCGGTCTCAAAATTTCTGTAAATGTTCTGCCCAGCTTCTTTGAATACAATTTTTTGATAAATCCCGTTTTTTCTTCGAATTCAATATCAAATTTGTCGGTTTGGACTTTGGCTGTCCTTATCTTGTCGCTTTTTCCTCCGCCAATCTTGATAACCTTGAACATTTTGTATCCCATAGGCGGTACTGATGCTCTGAACAATACTCTTGTTCTGAAGCCGGGGATAACTGATTTTTCCGTTATAATCTGGCAGGGGAATTTTGTACCGGACTCATCTTCAAGAACAATTCCTCCTGAATACGCCGGAAATTCGTGAAGCCACTGCATTTCCCCCTCCATATAGCCATCGTACATAGTTTCATTAAGGTTCCACACAATTAAATTCCATAAATTTTCTTCATTTACACCGGGGGTTTTGATTTTTTTAGTGAGTGCCGCAAGGTTTAGGTGCATAGCTTCATTGGCAGAATGTATTGCTCCTCCCAACTGATTATAGGCATCGAAATATGCCTCTTTGAAACTTGCACCGCCCAATATATCGTGAAACTGATTAAAAAGTATATCCTTCCACAATTTAGTCAACAAGTCATTGTCATAAGCAGTACCCAGCATATGCTCTGCGATAACAAAGGATTTTTCTGCATTGATCACTGCATATTCCGCAAGTCTGTTCATTATTTTCGTTTTGCGGTCATTGACATAGGGGCCAAAATTCTTGGTTATCATTTCCTTATTCACGGTGCAGGTTGGCTCGCCCTGATTTTTGAAATATCCCTCAACAGAGGTAATTATGAGGTCATAGTCCTTTTCCTCATTCAGTTTGTGAATGTCGGATATAGCCTTTTTGGTGGGGGCACCGCCGTGATTTGTAACACCGTAAACCATCATTTCATCGCAAGGAGCATTCAACATATTGGACTCGGCAAGGTTAACATTGGTTGCCATATCCTTGTTGTAAATTTCGCTGTACTGCCCTATGCGAAAAGTCTTGACGCAACTTCCGTCCTTACCCTGCCAGTTAAAATACGGTGCAGGAATTTCAAAAAACCATTTTTCCGGACGGCACATACAGTAGTACTCCATATGGCTCTTTTTCAGTATCTGAGGTATCTGGCTGTTATGTCCGAAAGAGTCAATATTGAACACGGATTTTGAAAACATACCGAATTTTTCCATTAAATATCGCTGACCGTACAGGGTTTGTCTTGCATAGCTTTCGCCACAGGCGGAGAAACAATCAGGCTGAACCCACCATCCCTCACAAAGCTCCCATCTGCCTTCTTTTACGCGATTTTGAATTTCAGAAAACATTTCAGGATCAATCCGGCTTATCCATTCAAACACCGGTGGTGTTGCAAAAGAATATATGAATTCCTCGTCCTCTTTCATTCTGTCCAGTGCACTGCGAAATGTGGAATGTATCGACAGCATTGCTTCCTCCCATTTCCATGTCCACACAGGATCAAAATGGGTGTTTCCTATCATCATTATGTTTTTCATAATCAACCTCCCTACTGTAATCATAGTTGAATTTTATCATCACAAAGTATTGAAATTCTACCAAATAAGTGATATAATTATTGAAGTATTGTGATATTTGCAAGGATGGTGACAGAGTGAACAATTACCCCAGATACACTGTGGAAAAAAATATTGATTTATCCACGGAATGTCGTGCACACTTTGTTTTCGGAAGAGAGGACATATACATACCCCATTCTCACGACTATTTTGAGATATTTATCGTGGCAAAGGGAACGATAACTCATATGGTAAATGAAAGAATTTATCATTTTCCAGAGGGAAGTCTTGTATTTATCCGTCCCGATGATATACATACAAATGTGTATAACGATGCCAAAAGTACAGATATTTCTTTTATAAATCTTGCTTTTACGAGGAATACGGCAAAGCAATTATTTGAATATATTTTTGATAAAAAAACTACAGAAAACCTGCTTTCGTGCCCTATGCCTCCTCATGTAATCCTTAATAAAAACGAAACAAAAAACCTGATATTACGAATAAACGACCTGAATTCCGAAAACCGTAAAGACAGTAATGCAATTAAACTGCGCACGAGAGTTATACTTGCAAATATATTTCCATACTTTTCCAATATAAACTACGAAGCCGCCGACAATGTACCCCCTGCCTGGCTTTCCACTCTTGCGGAGAATATGAAAAAACCTCAGAATTTTTCAGAAGGCATAGACCGGATGATTGCCCTAAGTAGTAAAAGCCGCGAACATCTTTGCCGCAGCTTTAAAAAGTATTATTCGATATCTGTCAGTGAATACATAAATGAACTAAGGATAAATTACGCTTCCAACCTGCTTATAAATACTAATAAGCCAATAATTGACATATGCTTTGAGTGTGGGTTCCAGAGTATGAGTTACTTTTATCGAATATTTAAGCAAAAGAATGGTGAAACCCCCCATACATTCCGAAATACCCATAAGTAAAAAATGCTTGCAATCGGGAAAAAACGATTGCAAGCATTTTTTATGCTTTCTTTAATATAATATTTTTACATTTCGGGCAGGTAACCTTAACCTTTCCTACACCGCGGGGCAATCTGATGCTGGCTTTGCACGCCTTACACCTGAAATACTTGTGGGTTTTGCGATTGTTCCATGCATCCTTTCTGATGTTAAACCACGCCATAAATCTTCTTTTTAGTGCAAGAAACTTTTCCTTTTCCGCATATCTTCCGGAAATATTTCTGGAATACATTCTGAAGCACAGCCACAGTAGCGGTACCCATGAAACAAGCCCGATAATCGGTGAACGGAATACTCTCGATATAAGAGTACACGCTATTGATACAATAAGCAAAAATATATTAAGCTCATCAATGCCGTAACGGCCAATCATAAATCGTCTGTAGCTATCCGATAATCTGTAAAAAAATCCTCTCAAAAGTTACATCTCCTAGTAAAGTTTGAACACAGTATATGATAAAAAACGCATTTTGTCAACAAGAATATGCCAAAATTCAAAAATCGGAAACAGGTTGTTAATACAAAATTTACAGTTATTTACAAAAAGCTGTCAGCAATATTACATTTTATGCAAACCCATTGTGAATAATTAAATTGCTGTGATATACTGATTTCAAAAGAGATGGAGATTTTCATCCATACGGCTCCGACTAACGATGAGTACGGAATAGATGTAGTTTACTATGATAGTGAAGGCAATAAGTATGAGTGAGGTGTCTGTATGGCAAAGTTAGAAAAAACAGTTACAGGGAATTTCAATGAAAATACCTTTGGAGAAGAAGCTTTTTTGGATAAGTTAAGAGAAATCCTATAAGGAGGTTAGCAATATGAAAAAATTAATTAGTTTGATTTGTACAACAATTATGTTGTTGTCAATGTCTATAACTGCTCTTGCAGGAAGTATTCCCGAAGATCTGCTGCACTCCGATGATGCACAGATATTCTTTGCCGAGGTTGTTTATTATCATCCTGATAAGGAAAAGCCTGACGTAGAATTTTCGCCCGTTAAGAAAGTTAAAGGCGATGTGAAACTCGGAACAAAGCAAATTGCATATAACTTCAATACCATTGGTGACTTTGACATAAAAGAAGGTAATGTATATCTCTTTACATACTTTGACGAAAACAATCCGACGGACATATTTGATGTGACAAGCAATGATACATCTACCTTGAAACTGAAAAATGTCACCGGTGATATGTGGAAACGCTTTGAAAAGTATCTGAACGATGGCAGATATTTGGATGCCGAACACGAAAGAATTGATAGGCTCAATAATGCACTTGTTGTAGAAAACGGAGAAACAACAACTCTGTCCGAACTGCTTGGTGGTTATGACGACAGCGAGAGCGATGTCGCATTTTATTATCCTGACGGTCTTGATACAAAGGTTAATACAGTTGAAAGAAAAAAATTCTTTAAGGTTGCCGAAGGTATAGTCTGTACGGAAATCAAACTAACAGATTATGTTACCGGACTTGACTTTTATATAGTTGCACAAACAGATAAAATAGATAAAGCGGTATCTGTTTCATACGACGGAAAAGTTGCCGAGAATCATCCGTCATTAAGCATTGTTGCAAAGCCGAAGTACAAAATCAGCTCTGCTGATTTAGGCAAACTTCAACAGTTTATGACCGATAAAACAGAAAAACTCCCTCCCCTTGAGTCACCTTATGCAAGGTATATTGTTTACGGTGTCATACTCGGTGCTATTGTTGTAGGCGGCATTGGTGCGGTAGTTGGGTATCTGATAAAGAAAAAGAAATCAAAATAAGAAGCAAGTTCTATGGGGTAAATATAACAAAGGATTTTTCTAATAAAGGCAGTGTTGCCCCGAGTCAAAAGCTATAGAATCATAGAACAGAACAATATTGCAAAAGGCACTATTCAAAAAGTTACAAAATGTTGGTGGGTAAAAGTATTAAACTATGATAATTTCAAGGAGGTCAATCATGGCAGATTTGTTTGGAAACATAGTTAATTTTGTATTTGCTTTAATTGGCATTGCTATTACGATAGGTATAATTGTAAGAATCTCTTCTAACTACTTCTCAAAGGAAAAAGAAGTCAAAGCAACGGTTATAAACAAACAAAGTTATGATAAACAAATATATAGAAACACTCAAGCACCCTTCACCCAAAAAAAATATGTTATTACATTTCAATACGAAAATAAAAAACGACATTTTGACGTTTCTGAATTGTCTTATGATAGT
>JAZPXS010000003.1:0-3684 GCA_045543775.1 Clostridia bacterium | reverse complement strand
CAGCAATGAGTACTACAAGCACAATTAGTTCGATTATTTTTGACATTTTTCATTCTCCTTATCTGCTATATAATTTATAAAGGTCGGCATATTTGCCGCCAAGTTTTAAAAGTTCGTCGTGAGTTCCGGTTTCCTCAATTCCATTTTCTGTCAGCACTATTATACGGTCTGCGTTTTTGATGGTGGTAAGGCGGTGTGCAATGGTAAGCGTGGTTCGGTTTTTAGCAAGCTCCTCCAGGGATTTCTGAACTATAAGCTCACTTTCATTATCAAGAGCACTTGTAGCTTCATCCAGAATAAGTATAGGAGGATTTTTTATGAAAACTCTTGCTATGGAAAGTCTTTGCTTCTGACCGCCTGAAAGTTTTAGGCCTCTCTCACCTATATAGGTATCATACCCTTGCGGCAGGGATTCAATAAATTCCTCTGCACCTGCAAGTCTTGCTGCCATACGGATTTCCTCTTCTGTTGCATCGGGGTTTGCGTATGTTATGTTTTCCCTCACAGTACCGGAGAAAAGATATACGTCCTGTTGGACTATTCCAATGTTGTCACGAAGAGATTTTAGTGTTATATCCTTTATGTTTATACCGTCTATGAGGATATTGCCGCTATTTATATCATAAAAACGGGGGATAAGATTACAAAGTGTAGTTTTGCCTCCGCCTGAGGGACCTACAATTGCTATATGCTCGCCTTTTTTTATGTCAATATTAAGATGGGTTAATACATTGTGTTTTTCCCCTTGATATCGGAAGCTTACATCCTTAAATGATATATTTCCGTCAACACGGGATATTTCCTTTGCATCGGTACTGTCTTTTATTTCCACGGGGGCATTCATTATCTGGTTGAATCTGTCAATACCCGTGATACCTCTCTGGAACTGCTCTGTAAATTCTACAATTTTTCTGATGGAAGTTATGAGAGTCTGTATATACAAAAGATATGCAACAAGGTCTGCAGGAGAAATTTTTTCTGCAATCATAAAAGAAGAGCCCAGAACAATAACCATCACATACATAAGACCGTCAAAAAATCTTGTGGATGCCTGAAAGTATGCCATATACTTGTAGGATTCTTTCTTCCGGTCATAAAAGGTCTGGTTGCCTTCCTTAAATTTTTCTTTTTCTGTTTCCTCGTTGGCAAAGCTTTTTACGACTCTTATTCCAAGAAGGGTATCTTCTATGGAGGAGTTGAGTTCGCCAACTTGCTCTCTCTGCTTTGCAAATGCTTCCTTCATCTTTTTGCGAAAAAGCTTGACGGAAACGAGCATAAGGGGAAGAATAATAAATAGTGCCAGTGTAAGATAGATGTTGATTCCGCTCAGTATAATAAATGAGCCTGTAATCTTTATAGCTGCAATAAATATCTCTTCCGGACAGTGATGTGCAAATTCCGTAATGTCAAAAAGGTCTGTTGTGAGCCTTGTCATTATCTGTCCGACCTTGGTGGAGTCAAAATAATTAAACGAAAGCTTTGTAAGATGAGAGAACAGATCTCTTCTCATATCTGTTTCAATTTTTGTTCCCGTTATGTGGCCGATATATGCCATAAAATAGTTTGCCAGTGTATCGGTAAGCTTGAGAAACAGGTAAACACCGCCCAGCTTAAGAATCAGTGAATATGTGAGATATTGCGCATTATTTATTGCGGTATCGGTTATGTGTCTTACGATAAGAGGAAGTACAAGCTCGCAGCCGGTTGTAAATACCGCACACAAAAGGTCAATTATTATAAGTAGGATGTAGGGTTTGTAGTATGGTAAAAATGTTTTGAATGAAGATATTTTTTTGTCCATTACATTTCCCTGCCTTTTGTAAGAATATTATACGTTTTGTGAGCTGCAATTGCAAAGCATATTCCAAACACTGAGCCAAAAATCACATCAGTGGGGTAGTGTACGCAAAGATAAATTCTGGAAAGTCCCATAAGGGAAGCCGCAGTATAAAGATAAGCCCTGTGCTTTTTTAAACATTTTGCAATGCTGTGCATTGATGCAAAAGCCGCCATAGTATGCCCCGACGGAAAAGAACCGTCGTGAAGATGAGGAATGATTATCTTTATTGCAGTGTCAAAGTCATATGGTCTTACTCTGCCAATCAGGGGTTTCAGAATAATATTACCTACAGCAAGGCAAAGAATAAGCGATATTGCAGAGCATATTCCGGCTTTTCGTGTTTTTGGAAATATAATGAGTGCAACGGACAGTACAATCCATATTGCTCCTTTATCCCCGAGATGTGATATGAATTTAAAAATAAAATCCAGAACTTCGCAGGAAAAAACAGAGTGTAGAAGTTTGAGAATTTCTGCTTCAAATGTATTCATTTTGTTTTCCTCATGTTACAAAACTCCGGTACAACTTTGAATATAAAATTGTACCGGATTTTACTGTTTATATTTAGTTGGTGTAGTTGTCAAAGTATCCCTGAATAAACACTACAGGAGTACCTTTGTCGCCTGAACCGCTGGTAAGGTCGCAGAGCGAGCCAATAAGGTCGGTAAGCTGTCTGGGAGTGGTTCCTTGGGACGCCATATTTCCGACAAGGTTTCCGTCTTTGGCACGGATGCTTTCGGATATTGCTTTTTTGAGTTCTTCGCCGGAGAGATCTTTAAAATCATTGTCTGCAAGATACTTGAGCTTAAGCTCGTTGGGAGTACCTATGAGACCATCAGTAAATGCGGGGGATACAATGGGGTCTGCAAGTTCCCAGATTTTGCCCTGGGGATCTTTAAATGCACCGTCACCGTATACCATAACCTCCACATGTTTACCGGTTTCTTTCAGAATTTCTTCCTGAATATCGAGTACAAGCTGTTTGCAATCTCTGGGGAAGAGCTTTATGGTTTCCTCTGTGGATTTGTTGGAACCGAGGAGTCCATATTTTTCATTACAGCCGCTTCCGTCTATGGAAGAAGTAAGGATGTCATCAAGACCGCACACAATTTTTGCACCGGCATCCTTAAGGATGCGTTTTGTCCGTGCTCTTGTGTGTATGTCGCATGTCAGAATGCAGTCTGCATAGTTAAGAATGGCCTTTGCCTGATTTGCAAAAATAATTTCTGCTTCGGCACCCTCTTCTCTGATTATGTTTCCGTAGTATTCAACATAATCTACACCTGTAAACTCATGCTTGTTCTCACCAAAGAGTTCGCGGTATTTGTTAAGATCAAGCACATCAGAATAGGGATTAACACCTGCAGCATCTATTTTGTCAAGACTAACCAGCTCATTTCCGACTTCGTCAGATGGGTAGCTAAGCATAAGAACAACTTTTTTGCAGCCTCGTGCGATACCTCTTAAGCAAATTGCAAATCTGTTTCTGGAAAGTATGGGGAATATAACACCCACAGTTTCACCGCCGAGCTTTGTCTTTATATCGGAGGCAATATTGTCAACGGAGGCATAGTTGCCCTGAGCTCGTGCCACGATGGATTCTGTAACGGATATAATATCACGGTTGCGGATTTCAAAACCTTCGTACTTTGCCGCTTCAAGCACACTTTGAGATACAATTTTAACAAGGTCATCGCCCTGACGTATTATGGGGCAACGTATTCCTCGTGATACTGTACCGACTCTTCTTTCATTACTTGACATAATTATCATCTCGCCTTACTGAATCAGATTTTCCCCAAAGGGGAATGTTTTTCCACTCAACAATTTTATCACTTTTTTTG
>JAZPXS010000002.1:0-17621 GCA_045543775.1 Clostridia bacterium | reverse complement strand
CCTCTGCAATAATTTGTATTTGTTTTAGCTTTTCTATAATGTCTGTAATTTCATTAAACAATTCATAATACATCTTTTGGTAATCAATCATTTTTAGTTTCTCCTTTTTTTAGTTTTTGATATAAATTAAAAATGCGCCGGCGTTAGAGCCGACGCACGAAAAATGCACGACTCCCGTCGCCAAACAGATTTAACAAACTCACAAAGTATGCTAAATGAGTGTGCATTTTTGCCGAATCAAAAATACATACTTTATAAGTTTTGTTATATTCATCTGTTTGGCAAGTTTATCTTAACATATATGTACCAAAAAGTCAATCGGGAATAATGTCGCTTAATGTCGAATGCCAATATTTTTCCAAATTTAATCTGTTTTCAAAACACATTTTCCATAATCAGTAGCTTTATAATTCCGCATTAAAAATACGGGGGATAAAAATCGAAAAGAGAAAACCACAAAATTGCCGAAAATGCCGTTTGCGTATTTCAGTTCCTTTATGCAAACGGCATTTAATGAGGACAAGCGACGAAAATCATCGCATCCGCAATGGTCGGTAAAATTTTGAGGTTTTATATTTTTGATTGCCCCGTATTTTTAGCGGAAAAGCGGGGTTTCAGGGGTATGCAATACCCCTGAGATAGAGTGTACGCAGTATCCCCACAGAACATTTTATTTCAGCTCCACCACGGTCACTCCTGCATCACCCTCGCCGAACACTCCCAGACGGAAGCTCTTGACATAAGGTCTGCTCTTTAAAAAGGTGTGTATTCCCTTGCGGAGGAGTCCCGTGCCTTTTCCGTGAATAATTCGTACCACACCCACTGAGGACAAAACTGCATCATCAAGAAATTTGTCTATGAGAATCTCTGCAGAATCCACGGTCTCTCCTCTAACATCAATCTCAGGAGAAAGGCTCATAGTCTTTGACGGCATATGACCTCCAAAGGGTTTTTTTACGCTTTCCTTGGGCTTTGCCGCAAGACGGATGTCATTTAGATTGGTCTTAATCTTCATTATGCCGACCTTGACGAAAAGGTTTCCGCTGCTGTCGGGAATCGAACAAACCGTGCCGGTCTGCTTCATAGATATTATCTCCACATCGTCACCCATACGAACATTTTTGGGTGCTTTGGTATTTTCCTTGGGTTTGATTTTGGTCTTCTTGTGCTTTGCCGCCTCGGTCTCCGAAGATTCGGCAAGGCTCTTTTTGAGTTTTGCGATTTCCGCCTGAGCCTTCTTTGTGTCGCCCATTTGCCTTAGCTTGTTTATTTCGGAATTTGTATCATCAAGGGCACGCTGAGCACTTTCGATAATTTCGTTTGCCTGAGACAGTGCTCTCTCTATGATGCGTTCTGCCTTGTCGTCAACGCTCTTTTTCTTGCTTTCCGTATCTTCGCGAAGCTTTCGTGCTTCTTCCTCGTAACGTTTTGCCCTTTCCTTATCCTCGATGGCTTCCCTCTTTGTCCTTTCAAGCTCCGAGAGAACATCCTCAAACTTAAGCTGTTCCCCTGCAATAAAGGTCTTTGCCCTTTCTATGATATCCTCTGTAAGTCCAAGCCTTTTGGAAATGGCAAAGGCATTACTCTTTCCCGGAACTCCTATGAGAAGCTTGTATGTGGGTGCAAGGGTATCCACGTCAAATTCGCAGGAGCCGTTTTCCACCCTGTCGGTGGACAGTGCATAGGATTTAAGCTCACTGTAATGAGTGGTTGCCGCAGTTTTTGCACCCCGGAGGCGTACCTCCTCCAGTATGCTCATGGCAAGAGAAGCACCCTCAACGGGATCTGTGCCTGCACCAAGCTCATCAAAGAGGCACAGACAGTTATCGTCTGCGTGCTTTAGTATTTCCACTATATTTACCATATGGGAAGAAAAGGTACTGAGGGACTGCTCAATACTCTGCTCGTCACCGATATCTGCAAAGATATTTTTGAACACGGCAACCACAGAACCCTCCCGGGCAGGGATGTGAAATCCTGTCTGTGCCATAAGAGTTATTGTTCCGAGGGTTTTCAGAACTGCCGTTTTGCCGCCTGTGTTGGGGCCTGTAACAACGAGGGTATCAAACCTTGTTCCAAGCTCAATATCCACGGGAACTACCTTTTTTGCATCTATAAGAAGATGTCTTGCCTTTATTAAACGGATTTCCCCTTTGTCGCTGAGTATGGGACGATAGCAATCATACCGCAGAGAAAAATGTGCTCTTGCAAATATAAAATCCAGTTCTGCCGCCACGTCAAAGCACATATCAATAACGGGAGCTTCCTGTGCAATATCAGCGGAAAGCTCGGTAAGTATGCGAACCGTTTCGTCTCTTTCCGCATCTGTCAGGGTGCGGATTTCGTTGTTTGCCTCCACCACGCTCATAGGTTCAATAAAGAGGGTTGCCCCGGTTGCGGAGGTATCGTGCACAATACCTTTTATATCTCCCTTATGCTCAGCCTTTACGGGTACAACATATCTGTTGTCCCTCATAGTTATTATCTGCTCCTGCAGGCATCTTGCATAGGACGGCGAAGATATGATGCTTCGCAGTGTGTCACGGATTTTGTCATTGGCTATTCGGATTTTTCGTCTTATGTCTGCAAGAAGCGGAGATGCACTGTCGAATAGATTGTCCTTGTCGGCAATTGAGGCAAAAATCTTCTTTTCCAGCTCACGGTTGGATGTAAGTGCCTCAAAATGCTCCGCCAATGACGGACAGGGAGAATCCTCGGGATAGTCCTTTAATCTGCGGTAGGTTTCCAGAGCTTTTCCCACAGACAGAATTTCCTCCATAGAAAGAACACCGCCCCTTACTGCCCTTTTTGTGTGAGGGCGGATATCCTGTGATACCATAAAGGGAGGTGTACCCTTTTTTGTAATAAGATTTATGGCATCTGCCGTCTCCTCCTGGAGTCGGTTGACCTTCTTTATGCTGTCGCACACGGGACCTCTCAGAATTTTTTCTCTGGTAATATCCGTCACCGCATGCTTTGATGCCATTTCCAATATTTTATAATAGTCAAGAGTGCCAAATACCCGTTTGTTCATACTAACTTTTCCTTATCAATTATTTAAGCAACTTTGATGCAATCACAGCATTCTGCTTTGATTTTTCTTTTCGCTCTTTTGCATTTTCACGGATTTTTCTGCAAAGCTCGTCGCTGTTTTGGAAGAATTCATCCACTTTTTTATGGAAATTCATATTGCAGACATCTTCGGTTTCCATAAAGCTTCCCAGATTCATATCCGAAATGTTGTTTTTCACTTTAGGATCGTAGCTTAAACCCAGAATAGGTTTGCACATTACTGCACCAAAGAGCAGCATATGAAGTCTTACGGCAACAACAGACTCGGAGCGAGAAACAATGCCGAGTATTTCGTCTATTGCAATATCCTCGTCTATGAAAAAGGCCTTTGACTTCATTGCCGAAATTATATCACAGGTTATTTTCCGGTCTTTTGTGTACTGCATTGCTACAAAAACCGGAGTGATGCTCTGTGTTTTGCTGATATAGTCAATCATAGCCGCAAAGCCCTTTGCAAAGCCAAGAGAGTTTGCCTCAAAATACCTTGCAGACACAACAAAGAACTTTCCCCCCACGCCATATTTTCCAAGAAGCTTTTCTGCCTTTTCACTATTGGATATTTCCAGCGAAAACGCAGGATCTCCCGTAAGATATATATCGGGTTTTGTTATGTTCAGCTTTTTTATATATTCGTAACTTGCCTTGTCACGGAGAGTAATTGCATCCAGTCTGTCAAGGACAGCGGCACTCCTTTTTTCATTTTTCTTTTTTATTATAGGGCCTAGTCCATTAGCATAGAGCATAACCTTGAGACCTTTGCTTTTTGCCGTACGCAGACATCCCAGATAGTACATAAGCGACCGTGTACTGGTTACATCCTGAATAAGGCTTCCGCCTCCTGCAATCAAAAGCTTTGCGGATTTCATAGCACGAAGCACCGCAAATATATTAAAGCGGTTTATACTCTTAACACCGTAATCGGAAGTTGTTTCCTTTGGTTTTTTGGACAGCACAACAGGTGAAAAACCGGGGTCCTGCTCTCTCATATCATTAACGATAGCATATAAAAGAGCATCATCGCCGCGGTTTCCGTAACCGTAGTAGCCTACCATAATTGCATTGTGACTGTGGTCTCTTACGGCATCCACATACATTTTTTCGTTATCGTCTGCCATTTTTTCCACACTGTAATACTTTTTGACAACACTCTCCCCGAATTGCGAATTTTCATAAATCAGTTTTTCGTCTCCTGCAAGGAGCTTTATCAAGTCATCGGTGAGACTTCGTTATCAATCTGTGCACAACCACGGCAGGTAAAGTTGGAGTCTATTGCAACACCTAAGTTTTCCTCGGTTAATATTCCGATGTATCCTGCCTGACCTGCAATTACACAGGGCTTACCCATACTCATAGGCTCAAGTATGGCACGGCTTACGCCAAGGCACACGCTGGCAGCAGCATGAATTTCGTTAATATCCGTTCTCTGCCCTGTAAGGATAACTGCCTTTCTTCCCAGACGCTGATTGATTCCGTCTGCCATATCTCTTATCTTGTCAAAGGATGTTCCTCCGCCTACCACAATAAATTCAACACCCGGAACCGATTTGTCAATTTTATCCATACAGGACAAAACTCCGTAGCAGGGTGCACATACATCGTCCTCAAGACGGCTTACATACACAATCCTTTTTGCATTGGGATTTAGTCCGAATTCTTTTATTATCTTGTCGGGAGATATGTTTTTATTAAATTTTGATGAATCTATACCATTAATTCCCATATAGATATTATGCTCATTTACACCATAATTATCTATAAGATACTTTTTTAAATCCTCGCTTACCGCAAGGGTTTTTTCTCCCCAGCTGGAGAGTGTACGCACTACAAAGGATGTGTCAAATGCACCGTGGGCAGAGGTTACATATACAAAACTTTTGCCAAGGCTGCGGTGTACCATTCCGGAAATAAAACTGGGTATGCGGGCATGGGAATGAAGAATGTCCGGTTTTTCTTCCTGTACAATTTTTTTGAGCATTCCTATGGATTTAACTATGTTTTTGTAATTTCTCTCCTTGACGGGAAGGGTGTAGTGTCTGATGCCAAAATTCTCAATCTCTTCCTGATACACACCGCCGCCGGAAATGAGTATAATGTCGTGACCGCGTCTTTTGAGCTCCTTGGAAAGCTCAACAACGTGAGTTTCCGCTCCGCCGATATCAAGACCTGCAAGCGCCATCATTATTTTCATATTTTTGTCTCCTTAAAAGCTACATCTTCTACGGTAAATGTCCTGCCGTTTAAATAGCTGAGGTGGTTTTCGTCCTTAAAATCAAATATGAGCTTGTAGGAATAAAGTGCCTGTGTTTTCATACCCACCTTGTTGTTGAATTCGTTTGTTCCGTACTTTCCGTCTCCTGCAAGGGGATGGCCTATTGACGAAAAATGGGCTCTTATCTGATGGGTTCTTCCTGTTATAAGCTCAACCTCCACAAGGCTTGTAAGGGGATTTTCTTTAAGAACCTTATACTTTGTGATTATATTTTTACTGCCCTTTACCGGGGAGGAATGTATATACACTCTGTTCTGGTCTGTGTTTTTTACAAGATAGCCTGTAAGGGTATCTTCTTTTTTCTTTAGCTTGCCCTGTACAAGGCAAAGATAAAACTTTCTTATCTCTCTGTTTTTAATTTTTTCGTTTATTACCTTGAGGGTAAGGGCATTTTTTGCACCTATAACAATCCCGCCGGTGTTTCTGTCTATTCTGTTGCAAAGGGATGGAACAAAGGAATTTTCCTTTGTATGGTCATACTCACCTTTTTGATACAGATATGCTTTCATACGGTTTAAAAGAGTGTTTATCTTTTCATCATCATCGTCGTGAACGATTATTCCGGGTTTTTTGTCCATAAGTATAATGTTATCGTCCTCATAGACTACGCAAACCTCCGGTTGTGCTTTAAGAAAGGAAGTCCTCTCATCGGGGACTTCAAAAAATTCGTCGTTTATATAAAGGTCAATTACATCCCCTGTTTTAAGGATATAGTCTATATCGCACTTTTTGCCGTTTACCTTTATTCTCTTTTTCCGTATGCCCTTGTACATAAGGCTTTTTGGCATAGTTTTGAAATATTTTGTCAAAAACTTGTCAAGCCTCTGCATAGAGTCATTTTCGTTAACAGTTACTGTTCTCATAGCTAAAATACCCGCTTGAAAATTGTTCCAATGCTTCCTCGCCCAAATTCATATATCCCACAGTGGCAATAACCATTGCGTCTCCGATTGATGCCCCGTAGCCAACAGATATTACCTCCATATCCGGTCTTATTCCGCTGTCATTTGCAACCGATGCCAGAAAAAGTGCATCCTCTCTGCCCGGACGGAATTGATTGTCATCTGCAGGCACAAGTGCAATTTGTGCCCTCTCAAGTATGGAGATAACCTCACCGTCAGTCCCGTCACAAAGGGGTACCCCGGATGTTATGATATATTCTATACCAAGATTATCTATTGCCATCTCTGTCATTTTTTTTGCGGCAGAAAAACTGTCCTCGCAGTAAACCTCCACCAGCTTGCACTCCAGATGGTTTCTTGTTACATCTTTTTTACTTATATTGATGCCGGGATAATCATCTTCAAGAGAAGATACAATAGCATCGGTGTCCGCTCCGGCATCTGTCAATGCCCCGAGAAGCATTGTCACATCAAATCCAAAACTGCAATCTATATACAGTATTTTCATATTTACGTTCCTCTTATATCATAAGCTCGTTTACTCTGTCCAGTGCTTCGCACACCTGGTCGTGGCTTATTATGGAAAGGAACTTTTCTTCTATGGTAAGAGCAATGCCATAGTATTTTCTGGCATCTGCCATTTCTCCTCTTCTTTCCAGAATGGTTGCATAATTGTAGTACGCTTCCAGAAATTGGGGGTTTTGCGGAATAAGCTCCTCATAGATTTTTTCTGCTTCGTCTATTCTGCCGAGTTCTATATATGCCTGACCCAGATTATCACGGCTGACCAAATCCTTTTCGCTGTATTCCACACCTTCGGCAGCAATCTTTGCCGCTTCTTCATATTCCTTGTTGAGAAGATAGAGACTCGCCAGAGAATCATAAAGGCCTGATGTCTTGTAGCCTTCTTCATAGAGATTTTCCAATTCCACTATGGCTGCGTTAAGGTCTCCTCTCTTCCAGGTGATGAGTGCACGGTTAAACTCGGATGCCTTGATATCTGCATCCTTGAGCACATGCTTGCCCAGTACAAGTGCCTTGTTTATAACATTTTCCGCATCGTCAAGCTTGCCGTTGCGAAGAAGTATATAGCCGTAGAGAAGCTGATGGTTTGGATGAAGCTTACGGGTTTTGTATGCCCATCCGAAAACTGTAAGTCCTCTCCGGCGGTTTTTGCCGTAAACTCTGGCTCCTATGAACATAAGAACCGTTGCACGGAAAAATATTGCCGAAATGAGATACCCGATAACAAGCACCCCTATTGTAATCAATGGTTTTTCATATCCGGAGGCAATCCATGCCGCAAAAGGCGGAAGAAGAATTCCTGCAAGACCTTTTAAAAATGTTTTCATCATAATATTTTTTCCTTTCTTAAAAAGCTTCTTAGTTAAACCAGAATTTTTTATCAAGGCTTCTGTAACCGATAGCCTCGGCAATATGATTTGTTTCTATGAATTCGCATCCGTCAAGATCGGCTATTGTCCTTGCCACCTTGAGTATGCGGTTGTGAGCTCTTGCAGAAAGTCCCAGACTTTCAAAAGCCGCCTGTAGAATCATTTTGCCCTCTTCTTTTATTTTGCAATGCTCTTCCATAAGGGCACTTGTAAGCTGGGCATTGCAATAAATACCGCTTCCTTTATATCTTTGAAGCTGGATTTTTCTCGCTTTATCCACTCTGACACGGATACTGTCCGAGCTCTCTGCTTTTGCAGTACCGGAGATTTCATCATACTTAACGGACGGAACCTCTATATGGAGATCAAATCGGTCAAGCATAGGGCCTGACACCTTTCCGAGATAGCTCTGTATCTGAGACGGGGTGCAGGTGCACTCTCTTGTTTCGTCTCCGTAGTAGCCGCATTTGCAGGGGTTCATACTGGCAACCAGCATAACTGAGCTTGGGAACACGCAGGTTCCTGCCACTCTTGATACGGTAAACTCGCCATCCTCTATGGGCTGTCTCATAGCTTCCATGGCATCCTTACGGAATTCGGGGAATTCGTCAAGAAAAAGCACTCCTCTGTGAGCAAGGCTGATTTCCCCCGGCTTTGGTACTGCACCGCCGCCTGTAAGAGCAACACCGGATGCTGTGTGGTGGGGACTGCGGAAAGGACGCTTTGTTATTATCGGAACATCCTTGGGAAGCTTGCCTGCCACAGAATATATTTTTGTCACCTCAAGGATTTCCTCAAAGGACATATCCGGAAGTATGGAGGGAAGTCTTTTGGCAAGCATTGTTTTGCCCGAACCGGGAGAGCCGACCATAAGAATATTGTGACCGCCTGCAGCGGCAATTTCCATAGCTCTTTTGGCTGCCTGCTGACCTTTTACATCGCAAAAATCGGGATATGATTCCCTTGGGTTATCAAAAAGGCTTTCTATATCCGCTCTGTGAGGTGCAATTTCATTTTCTCCCCGAAGATGAGATACAGCCTCTCTGAGATTGGAAGCACCAAATACCTTTATTCCATCTGCAACAGAAGCCTCAAAGGCATTGTCCACACCCACAAGAAGCTTTTCGTAGCCCATCTGTCTTGCAGAAATAGCCGAGGGAAGCACTCCGTTTGCATAACGGATAGTACCGTCCAGTGCAAGCTCACCCATTATTATGTAGCCGTCACAGGCGTTGGGAGCAATCTGCCCCGACGCTGCCAGAATTGCCATACATATAGGCAAATCCAGAGATATACCCTCTTTTTTCATATTTGCAGGAGCAAGGTTTATTATTATTTTCTTTTGGGGAAGAGTAAGACCGCTGTTTTTTATGGCGGATTTTATCCTCTCCTTGGACTCCTTGACCGCTGTATCGGCAAGGCCGACGATGTCTATTCCGGGAAGTCCCTGAACAAGGTCAGCTTCCACCTCTATGATATATCCGTCAATACCGGTAAGACCGCATGATTTCACTTTTGCAAGTGCCATAAAATTCTCCTATCAACCGTAATTTTGGTATACTTATTTGTATTATAACATATAAATATCATATTTTCCACAGTTTTTTCAAAAATGTATTTCATTTTTGTAACAGTTACAATGCTTTTGTTGACTTTTTCGGAGCGGAATGTAATAATTATAGAAACTGATGGTATTGGAGGGCATATGCATGAAGAACAGATTACTAAGGCTTACCGCACTTATTATGTGCGTACTTTTTGTTGTAAGCTTTGCCTCCTGCAGTGAAGTCAAGCAGGCGCAAAGATCTCTTGAGGAAATGCTCGACACTTTAGCAGAAGGAGATTATCTTACAGCCAGAGATGCCTACATCTCCCAGATGGGCGGCGACAATGACTTTTTGGGTTGTAAGGATAACTTCAATGCAGAAAACTTTCCCGCATACGATATGCACAAAGAACTCTTCTCCACTATGGAGTACAAGGTAATCAAGACAGTTCTTGATGAGCCTGCCAGAGTTACATTTTTGGTGGAAATTACAGCTCTTGATCTGGAACCTGTTGCCGACAAGCTTTTTGAAACGACAGAAAATTTCAACTTTATGGCAGAGAACAATGAAACAGAGCTTACCGATGAGGAAATAAATGCAGTCCTTACGCAGCAGATGGTAGATATAAGCCACGACTACCTGAAGGGCGAAGACAGAAAAATGAAAACAACTCAGCTTGAGGTAAATGTCTGCTACGAAAAGGACAGAGTATGGAGAGTTTTTCCGGACGACAAGCTTGTAAATGTGCTTACAGGCGGAGTTTACAACAGATATAACAGAATAATGCAGGAATATCTGGAAAACTAAATTAAAATAGAGCTATAAAAATTCTTTGATGAATTTTTATAGCTCTATTTTTTACTATTTTATCTCAACATTTTCTATTATTCCATATCCCGTACCGCCCTTGGGCTGAGTGTTGGGATAGTCGTGATTTACCGTTTGTCTTACTGTTTTTATGATAAGGTCTGTATCATCCTTAGTTGCCGTTTTGTCCGCAAAGCTTACACCGTCTATATATGTATTCTTTACGGTATTGATGTGATCGGGGTAGAACAGCTCTTTCCAGTCCTTGGGGTTATCAGAGCCGAACTTATAGGTCTGTGAGAGAGGTCCGACCTTAATTACCGGAATGCCTTTTTCTTTCAGCACACCTATGGGACTTAGTACCTTGATATTGCTAAAGCACAGATTATCCGTATCGGCACAGACATCAAAGAGGCCGTTTACAGTAATGCCTGCAATACCCTCGTCTGCAAGTTCGGGGAATACGATATTATCAAAATACACATTTTCTATGACACCGGGAATGGGGGAATAGTCTCTCTCGGGATCACGGAAAAGCGGCTGACCGTAGAGCTTAAAGGTGTACACACCGCTGATATCCTTTAAGATACAGTTGCGGATGGCACATTCGTTGGAAGAGCCGTCGTCATAGAGCTTTCTTCCCGGAAGGAGACGGAACTCATTATGTTCACTCTTGATATTTTCTATTATGAGATTTTCTATATTGCCGTAGGTTATTGCGGAGGAATACCAGTCCCAGGCATTTAAGGCAATCATATCATCGCCCATATTTTTGCCCTCAAGGTTTCGTATTATACCATTCTTTACGTGACCGTTTACATGGATGCCGTCCTTCTGATAGTTTTCAAAAACACCGTTTTCGATGCAGAAGCCGTCGCAGTTGCATATCTGCACCGCATAGGAAAGACAGTTTGCAGCGGTAAAGTTCTTAACAATAACATTCTTTACATTGGAGAAAATCATCATACCAAAACTGCCCCTTATGGGGTTTTCGGGATCTATCTGAAGTCTCACATTTCCGTTGGAGAGTGCCGGTGTATAGGAAAGTGTTTCCCATATACCGCCCTCTATGACGATATCGCAGGTGGGATTATCAAGATGCACCTCACGGAAGGCACCGTCAAGAATATTGTCACTTACAACAAGGGGACGAGATATGTTGGGTACAGATGCTATCCTCTGGTCAAAATCCGCACGGATTTTGCAGCCGGAATGCATAACGATTGGACGGTCTGTATATACTGTGTCCTCCATCTTCGGTATGTACAAGCAGGGAGAATCGGCAAATGCCTTTTCGATAGCATCTGACCAGATGAGTACTTCCTTTGTCACATCACCGTCGGGAGTTTTGATTGTTACTGTTTCTTTTTTTGCATAAGCCTTGTAGTCAGCAAGGGATACCGGATTTTCAAAAGTATAGTCCGATTTTACCTTGGATTCAATTTCTTTATAGAGTTTTGTCATTTTTTCATTCATAGCAGAAAACCTCCGTTTCTCTTATAGTCTACATAATACACAGACAAAAATAAATGGAAAATCGTCTTTTTTTGGTAAAATCGTACTTGTAATGTACACGAAAATGCTATATACTTTTTTTGAGGTGGCAGATATGTTTGATATAGAAAATTTAAGCGAGCTTCTCAAAGCCTTTTACACGGTAACAGGAGTCAAAATAGTTGTGATAGACAGCCTTTTTAATGAAATTGCCGCATATCCGGAAACGGACTGTGCCTTTTGCACCAAGGCAAAAACCTTAAAGGGAAACCCCTGCCGAATAAGTGAAGTGGAATTCTGCAAAAAATCCAGAAGTCTCAAAAATCTATACACCGGAAGGTGCCACGCAGGATTATGGGAGTCGGTTTTTCCCATAATGGACGGAAGTCTCCTCAAAGGTTATATAATGTTCGGGCAAATTGCAAAAAAAGGCGATATTCCCAAACGGGACTACAATCCGTACTGTCTTGAATTTGCAGACACTCCCAGAAAAAAAACCACGGAAGAAATAAAGGCGTGCACCGTTATACTGAGAGCCTTGTCAAGCTATGCCATAACCGCCGACAGCAAAGAGGCAAAGCCCAAAGAGCCGGGACTTGCCGTGGCAGATTACATTGCAAATAATCTCTCGGAAAACCTAAGTATCGAGGCTCTCTGCACACATTTTTCCATGAGCAGAAGCAAGCTCTACAAAGAGACAACACCCTATATGCCGGGTGGGATTGGTACATACATTAAAAATCAAAGACTTGCCAAGGCAAAAAGACTTCTTGCAGAAACAGACCTTTCCATAAGAGAAATATCCCGAAGAACCGGTTACTGCGACAACAACTATTTTTCCAGAGATTTTAAAAAATGTACCGGTTTTTCTCCGGCAAAATACAGAACAAGAAGCAAAAAAGAACAGTAAAAAATCACTGTTCCCTTTTTAAATCATTGAGTAATGTAATTTTTTTCGGCAATACAGGCTTTCCTGTGCAGTCAAGCTCCCCGGGGACTATGTTCTTGTTAGCTCCGTGATAGTCACTTCCCCCTGAATACACTAGCTTAATTTTGTTTTTCCTGAGAACCCTTTTTATGAGGGTTCTTTCTTTTTTGCCGTATCTTGAGTAGTAGAGTTCAAGTCCCTCTATCCCCATATCCGCAAGACACAAGAGCCTTTCTTCAAATTTTTCAGACGTAAGCCGTTTTTCTCCCTCACCCCCAAGAGGATGTGCCCACACGGGGATTCCTCCTGCCCTTTTAATTGCATCTATGGCAACCTTGGCATCTATTCTGTCGTCACCGTTGGGAATACCTGTAAGGTACTTATCTATTGCCTCACCTATGGATGAAGCGTATCCTCTTGCCATAAGAATTTTTGCCATATGGGGCTTGCCTGCGGATTTTTCCTCAAAGAGAGAGGCCTTTTCTTCATCCGTAAGCACAATGGAGTGCTTGTCCCTGAGGAAGTCTATCCGTTTTTGGAGTTTTTCTTCACGAAGCTTTGCAGTAAGCTCAACTGTCTCTGCAAAGCTCTCATTTTGTACATCCATACCGTAACCTAAAATATGACATTTGCCCTTTTCTGTCCTGCAGGAAAATTCTATTCCCGTAACAAGGCTCAAACCATAGGTGTCAATGTCTTTTATATTTTTATAAAAATCCGCATTATCATGGTCGGTAACGGAAAAGGTTGTAACCCCGTGTTTTCTGAGCCTTTTTATCAGCTCCTCGGGAGAATCCGTACCGTCGGAAAAGGCGGTATGCAGGTGCATATCCGCCTTGTTATGTGTTTTTGGGGTAAAATTAAACATAATAAGTTACTTCCGTTTCATATCATTGAGAAAAAGTCCATCTGACTGCTTTCGGGCATACCGTCAAGCACACCTGCATTACGCATTACTTCAAGAACTGTCTTATTGACCTTGGAGCGTTGCTGGAGGTCTTCTATGGAGTCAAAGGCTTCTGTTTCTCTTGCCTCTGCAATTGCAATTGCCGCATTTGTTCCAACACCTGCAAGAGCATTGAGAGGCGGAATTATGCCCGTCTCCGTAGGCAGGAACTTGGTTGCGTGGGACTTGTACAAATCTATCTTGTCAAACTTGATACCTCTGGCGTACATCTCCACAACAAGCTCCAATATGGTTATCATTCTCTTTTCCTTATCGCTGGCTTCCTTGGAGGCTTCCTTTGCCTCAAACATTTTGAGGCTGTCTCTTGCCACCTGCTCGCCCATTGCCATATATTCCGCATCAAATTCGTCGGCACGGACGGTAAAATACGAGCAGTAGAATTCCTTGGGATGATGAACCTTGAAGTAGGCTATTCTGTAAGCACTTGTTACATATGCCACGGCGTGTGCCTTGGGGAACATATATTTTATCTTCTTACAGGAGTCTATGTACCATTCGGGGATATTATTCGCCCTCATTATTTCCTCAAATTCCTCGGTGAGTCCCTTACCCTTACGAACACTTTCCATTATCTTGAACGCCTTGGCATTTTCCACTCCGTGATGTATGAGATATACCATGATATCATCACGGGTACAGATGGCATCTTTAAGGGTACATATACCTGCAAGAATGAGATCCTGAGCATTGTTTAGCCAAACATCCGTACCGTGGGAAAGTCCCGATATACGAACAAGCTCGGAAAATGTCGTAGGCTTGGTATCCACAAGCATCTGACGGACAAATTTGGTTCCGAATTCCGGTACGGCAAAGGTGCCGACAGGACTGTTAATCTGCTCGGGAGTTACACCCAGTGCCTCGGTGCCTGTAAAAAGGCTCATAGTGGCAGGATCATTCATGGGCACCGTTACAGGGTCAATATCCGTAAGGTCACGGAGCATCCTGATAACGGTGGGATCATCGTGTCCCAGAATATCCAGCTTGAGCAGGTTTGTATCTATGGAATGGTAGTCAAAGTGCAGTGTAATGATATCGCTCTCTGTATCGTCTGCCGGATGCTGAATCGGGGAAAATTCGTGAACATCACGGGATTTTGGCACAACTATGATACCGCCGGGGTGCTGACCTGTGGTTCTCTTTACACCGGTACAGCCTTTAACCAGTCTTTCTATCTCCGCATTGGAAACATACTGTCCCTTGGCTTCGTAGTACTTCTTAACAAAGCCGTAGGCGGTTTTCTCAGCAACGGTACCTATGGTACCTGCACGGAACACGTGGGTTTTTCCAAAAAGCTCTTCTATGTACTTGTGAGCTCTGCCCTGATAATCTCCCGAGAAGTTAAGGTCGATATCAGGCTCCTTGTCTCCCGAGAAGCCAAGGAAGGTTTCAAAGGGGATATCGTGGCCGTCCTTTAGCATAAGTGTTCCGCAATCGGGACAAATCTTGTCCTCCATATCGCATCCGGAACCCACAGAGCCGTCGTTGATGAACTCCGAGTGCTTGCAGGCGGGGCAAATGTAGTGGGGACAAAGGGAGTTAACCTCGGTAATATCACTCATATATGCCACAAGGGACGAACCAACGGAACCTCGGGAGCCTACCACATAGCCGTCGGAGTTGGACTTACGAACCAGCTTCTGTGCAATAACATAAAGCACGGAATAGCCGTTGGATATGATGGAGTTTAATTCTACATCTATTCTGTCTTTTACAATGGCAGGAAGATTTTCGCCATATATTCTCTGTGCCTTTTCATAGGTACTGGAACGCAGAATTTCATCGGAATTGGGAATTTCCGGAGGTGCCTTGTCGGGAGGCACGGGAACGATTCCCTCTTCTATCATATCTGCAATTTTGTTTGTGTTTTCTATAACAACTTCCCTTGCCACATCCTCGCCGAGATAGCTGAATTCTCCCAGCATTTCCTCAGTAGTACGGAAGAATAGCGGTGCCTGATTGTCCGCATCGTCAAAACCCTGACCTGCCATAAGAATTCTACGGAAAATTTCATCCTCGGGATTCATAAAGTGAACGTCACAGGTAGCAACGGTCAGTTTATCAGACTTTCTGCCAAGCTCTATTATGGTGCGGTTTATGTATTTTAAATCCTCTTCGCTATCTACTCTTCCCTCTCTTACCATAAAGGCATTGTTACCAAGAGGCTGAATTTCCAGATAATCGTAGAAGTTTATAAGGTTTCGTATTCCGCTGTAATCAAGGTTGTAGGGGTTTTCCAGTATTGTCTGGTAAACCTCACCTGCCTCACAGGCAGAGCCTACAAGAATACCCTTTCGGTACTTCTGCAGAAGGCTCTTGGGAATTCTGGGGTGCCTGTGAAGATATGTAAGATGTGACTCTGAAATCATATGGTAGAGATTTCGCATACCCTCCTGAGTTCTTACAAGAAGTATGCAGTGATACGGTCTCAAGGATTTGACATCTGCCTTACCTGCAAGAGCGGTGTTCATATCGGCGATATCCTTGATTTCCTTTTCACCAGCAAGCTCAAGGAGTTTAAGGAAAACCTCCCCCGTTGCCGCCGCATCATCTATTGCACGGTGGTGATTTGCAAGTCGCACACCAAAATGCTTGCACAGGGTATCGAGTTTGTAGTTCTTGGTTACCGTAACGGTGCACCGTGCAAGCTCAAGAGTATCTACGTATGTATAGTCAAATTCCAGCCCTGCGTTTTTTGCTTCCGCCTTGATAAATGAGGTATCGAAACTCGCATTGTGTGCCACAAGCACCGCACCCTCGCAAAAGGCATAAAAATCCTTTATGGCACTTGCTATAACGGGAGCTGTTGCAACCATATCGTCACTTATTCCCGTAAGCTCGGTAATGTTTTTTGGTATAGGTCTTTCGGGATTTACAAAGGTCTGGAAACGGTCTGTAATTTCTCTGCCCTTTATCTTGACTGCACCGATTTCCGTTATAGCATCCACACCGGGCTTAAGCCCTGTGGTTTCAATATCAAACACAACAAATTCCCCGTCAAAACTTGAGCTTGCCGTACCTCTTACCACATTGGTGCTGTCGTTTACAAGATAGCATTCCACACCGTAGATAACCTTGATTTTGTCCCCTGCAGTATGCATAGCCTCAGGAAAAGCCTGAACATTTCCGTGGTCTGTAACGGCAACTGCCTTGTGCCCCCAGGAAATAGCATTTTTGATAAGGTCCTTGACCTCCGTCATACCGTCCATGGTACTCATTTTGGTATGCATATGAAGCTCAACACGCTTGTCCTCGCTATTATCCATTCTGCCCTTGATAGAGGTCTTTACTATGGCATCTGCCATAATTACATGCTCCTTGGCATAGGTATCGTAGGTATGCTTGCCTCTTACCTTTACCGACATACCTTTTTTGATATTTTCCAGTATTCCCTCTGCCTTGTTTTTTGGCAAAAATGCCTTGCAGGAATATGCACCGTTATTGTCCGCAAGAATAAATGAAAGGAGAGTTTTTTCACTTTTCAGTTCTCTGGTATCAAGGGTTATTATGGTACCCTGAGTTACAACCTGTGTCATATCCTCGGTTATGTCCTTGGGCTTTATTACATTTTCCATATTCTTGTTTTTGCCCATAATAACATCGGAATCTTCGCTCTCTTCCGCAGGTTCGGGTGCAGAACGAGGCGGTTTTTCCTTTGGCGGAGGAGGTGCTTCCACCGCAAGGGCACTTAGCTGTTCCATATACAGCCTCTGCTGCTCTTCCGGATCGCAATCGTCAATAAACACTACCTCAACATCTGCCTTGAGCTGGGATTTGATAAGCTTTGTAAGTACCTCTGCACAGTTTAATGACGAGAGCATATCCACTCCGTACATACAGTGTATACCGAATACTCCATCCTTGTACTCCGCTCTGCTGTCTAAAAACAGATGACGGACTCCGCCTATGATTTCGTTTACATAAAACACAAGATTTTCGTAGTATTTATCTATATCTATATCATCAATGGTTATGTTCTCATACCGCACACGGAGTATAAACTCATTGAGGGAATATTTTTGGCATACTGTTTTTTTGTATTCCTCAATGACACCGTAGGGTACAATGTCCTCACAGACTACTGTAACCTCCATACGACGTTTTTCGGAAATTGCATCCGCTTTAAAAACCATAGCCTCCCCAAGTGCATCAGGCACGGGAACATCCTGTATCAGTTCATTAAGCTTGTAATTCATCTTGCTTCCTCACATAAGTTCTATTTCTTTCTTAAGCTCGTCAAAGAG
>JAZPXS010000001.1:0-5294 GCA_045543775.1 Clostridia bacterium | reverse complement strand
AATGCAATATATAAGTTCCCTTATGCATTTGCCGTTTAGCGAGGACCAGCGACGAAAATCGTCGCCTCCGGAGCGTTCGGATAAGAATTGGATTTTTGATTTTGATTTTCCTGCATATTTCACAGCGGAAAAGCGGGGTTTCAGGGGTATGCAATACCCCTGAGAAAGAGCATTACTCTTTTAACTAAAAGAACAGGGGAAGCACGAAGGGTACTGCACAAGTCCCCTTCGTATAAAAAATTCTTCCTACTTTCTACCTATTATATATTACACACGTTTAAAAACCACATTTCCGACAGGACAGCAATGCAGGTTTACATAAGACAAAAAACCACCCCAATTTCTTTAAAACCCTTGTGTCATGGGCATTTGAAGAAGTTATTATGTCGGAATTTCCTTAAAAACGATGTACAAACTGCACAAAGCAAAGCAAATGATACTGTACAAAGTTCACGAAATTTTAAAAATTTAGCCAAAATATGCCCTCTCAAGAAAAAAAAGCTTGCAATAGCAACTTATTTATTATATAATAATCAAGCGTGGCATGACATACGATGATGTGGGAGGTTACCAATCGCAGGAAGTAACGGACTTTGCGGTTAATTTCCACGGAGAATGTCCGGATCGTGAATTCGGGCGGCACAGTCACTTGATATAGGTGTATTATGTCCCGGATAGCTTGAGGTAGACTTAGGTTGCCGGGTTTTATAATGCATTGAGTACGACACACCCGGGAGGGTGTTAGTTTTCATGACTGCCGGAATGGCACCAAGAAATATCAAAAGGAGGTACTATCCATGGCTAAAAGTCAGAAAATCAGAATTAAGCTTAAGGCTTATGACCACCAGTTAATCGATCAGTCCGCAAAGAAGATTGTTGAGACTGCTGAGAGAACAGGTGCAAAGGTTGCAGGTCCTATCCCGCTCCCCACTAAGAAAGAGGTTGTTACAATCTTAAGAGCGGTACACAAGTATAAGGACTCCCGTGAACAGTTCGAAATGAGAACTCACAAGAGACTTATCGACATCTTAGAACCTACAGCAAAGACTATCGACAGCTTGCTCAAGATTACATTGCCTGCAGGTGTTGATATCGAAATCAAGCAGATGTAATTTCTGCCTTGATGAGCGTGTGCTCACGCACGCCAAGGGAGCTGATACCCGAAGTTATCAGCAGGTCATGTTGAGGCACCTTAGCTTCAACCAATAACCATAATAGGAGGAAAGCTAAAATGCAGAAAGCAATTTTAGGAAAGAAAATCGGAATGACTCAGATTTTCACAGAAGACGGTCTCGTAATTCCCGTTACAGTAATTGAAGCCGGCCCTGTGACAGTCATTCAGAAGAAAACAGTTGAAAACGATGGCTACAATGCTATCCAGGTTGGTTTTGTTGATGCCAAAGAAAAGGCACTCAATAAGCCCGAAAAAGGACACCTTGCTAAGTCAGGTGCGGCAAAGAGATTCCTTAAGGAATTCAGACTCGAAGATGATTCCGCTTACAATGTAGGCGATGTAATCAGTGCCGAAATATTTGCAGAAGGCGACAAGATTGATGTAACAGGCATCAGCAAGGGTCACGGATATGCAGGTACAGTTAAGAGATGGGGCACACACAGAGGTCCTATGACTCACGGTTCCGGTTATCACAGAGGCGTTGGTTCCATGGGTGCTTGCTCAACACCGTCCAGAGTTATGAAGAACAAGAGACTCCCCGGTCACATGGGTGTTGAACAGGTAACAGTTCAGAATTTAGATGTAGTTAAGGTAGATGCAGAAAAGAACATCATCCTTGTAAAGGGTGCAGTTCCCGGTCCTAAGGGCGGCGTTGTAACTATCAAAAACTCAGTTAAAGCGTAATTGACTAAGGAAGGAGGACTAACAATGCCTAAAGTAGCTTTATACAATATGGAAGGTAGCCAGATTGGCGATATTGAATTAAATGAAAGCATTTTCGGTTGCGAGGTTAACGTAAGCGTACTTCACGAAGTAGTTAAGAACTACCTTGCAAACCAGAGACAGGGCACACAGAGCACAAAGACACGTTCCGAAGTTCGCGGCGGCGGTATTAAGCCCTGGAGACAGAAGGGTACAGGTCGTGCAAGACAGGGTAGCATAAGAGCTACACAGTGGATTAAAGGCGGTATCGCTTTAGGTCCCAAGCCCAGAGATTACAGATATTCTGTTAACAAGAAGCTCAAGGCTCTCGCTCTTAAGAGTGCACTTAGCTCCAAGGTTAACGATAGTGCATTTATAGTAGTAGACGATATAGCTCTTGCAGAAATCAAGACAAAGAGCATAAGCAATATGCTCAAGAACTTAAAGGTTGAATCCAAGGCTCTCATCGTTACTAACGAAAAGAACGACAACGTTGTTAAGTCAGCAAGAAACATAGAGGGTGTTGCAACAACATTTATGGGCAGCCTCAATGTATATGACATATTAAAGTATGATGTAATGGTTATTACTAAGGACGCTGTATCCAAGATTGAGGAGGTGTACGCATAATGAATAAGTATGATATCATTATAAAACCCATCATTTCTGAAAAGAGTATGGATCAGTCCGCAGACAGGAAGTACACCTTTAAGGTTGCTCTTGGTGCAAACAAGATCGAAATAAAGAAAGCTGTAGAAGAAATCTTCGGCGTTAAGGTAGAAAGCGTGACAACCCAGAGAGTTCTCGGCAAGATTAAGAGAATGGGCGCTACTTTCGGTAAGAGAGCAGACTGGAAAAAAGCTACTGTTACTCTTACAGCCGACAGCAAGACCATCGAGTTCTTTGACGGAATGGCGTAATAAACCTATTAGAAATTAAGGAGTGAAAAGGAATGGCAATTAAAAAATTTAATCCTACATCTCCCGCACGCAGATTTATGACAGTTTCTACCTTTGAAGAACTTTCTAAGGTTGCTCCGGAAAAATCCTTGCTCGAACCCAAGAAGAGCAATGCCGGCAGAAACTCTTACGGTAGAATCACAGTTCGTCACAGAGGCGGCGGAAACAGACAGAAATACAGAATTATAGATTTCAAGAGAAACAAAGACGGTATGAATGCAAATGTTCTTACAATCGAGTACGATCCTAACAGAACAGCAAACATTGCACTCATCCAGTACGAAGACGGCGTTAAGAGCTACATCATAGCTCCCGTTGATCTTAAGGTTGGCGATGTTGTTCGCTCCGGAAGCGATGCTGATATTAAACCCGGTAACGCTTTGGAAATCAACGATATCCCCGTGGGTACACTTATCCACAATATCGAGCTTTTCCCCGGCAGAGGCGCTCAGCTTGTAAGAGCTGCAGGTAACGCTGCACAGCTTATGGCTAAGGAAAACGGCTATGCACAGGTAAGACTTCCCTCCGGTGAAGTAAGAATGGTTACCTTAAACTGCAGAGCTACAATCGGTCAGATTGGTAATGTTGACCACGCTAACATTTCTATCGGTAAAGCCGGCAGAAAGAGACACATGGGTTGGAGACCTACCGTTCGTGGTGTTGTTATGAACCCCTGCGACCATCCTCACGGTGGTGGTGAAGGTAAGTCACCTATCGGTATGCCCGGACCTGTTACTCCTTGGGGTAAACCTACACTCGGTTACAAGACCCGCAAGAAGAACAAGCATTCCAACAAGTATATCGTAAAGACAAGAAAAGGCAGATAATCAAAAGTGATTATCTCATATACAACCATTATTTGGGAGGAGGTTTTCTAAATGGGAAGATCAGTTAAAAAAGGACCTTTCGTTGATGCGAAGCTTTTAAAGAAGATAATTGATATGAACAGTTCCGGTGAGAAGATCGTTGTTAAGACTTGGTCTAGAGCTTCTACTATATTCCCGGACATGGTTGGCCACACAATCGCAGTTCATGACGGAAGAAAGCACGTTCCGGTATATGTAAGCGAAGATATGGTTGGCCATAAGCTTGGTGAGTTTGCACCCACAAGAACTTTCAAAGGTCATGCAGGTGCCAAGACCACAGGCGTAAGATAATTAACAAAATAATTTTCAAAATCCGGGAAGGAGGATTCACGCATGGAAAACATGGAAGCAAGAGCTAAAGTTAGCTATGCTCGTATTTCTTCAAGAAAAGTTAAAGCAGTTATAGATTTAATCAGAAATAAAAATGTTGGCGAAGCTATGGCAATTGTAAAGCTTACTCCTAAGGCAGCAAGCGAAATTGTTGAAAAGCTTCTTAAGTCCGCAATTGCAAATGCTGAAAACAATCACGGTATGGATGTAGATAAGCTCTACGTAGCAGAGGTATTTGCAAATCAGGGACCGACCTTAAAGAGAGTACAGCCCAGAGCACAGGGCAGAGCTTTCAGAATCAGAAAGAGAACAAGTCACGTAACTATCGTTCTCAAAGAAAGAGATTAATGTAAAGGAGGAATAACCTTGGGTCAGAAAGTACATCCCCACGGATTAAGAGTAGGCGTTATCAAGGATTGGGATTCCAAGTGGTACGCTGACAAGAAAACTTACGGTGATAATCTTGTAGAAGATTACAATATCAGAAAATACCTTAAGAAGTCTCTTTATGCAGCAGGTATCTCTAAGATTGAGATCGAAAGAAGCGACGATAAGGTAAGAATTCATATCCACACTGCAAAGCCCGGTATCCTCATCGGTAAGCAGGGTGCAGAAAAGGATAAGATTAAGGCTGCTGTAGAAAAGCTTATAAAGAAGAATGTTATCATCGACATCATCGAAATCAGAAATGCAGATGTTGATGCACAGCTTGCAGCAGAAAACATTGCCGCTCAGCTCGAAAGAAGAATTTCCTTCCGCCGTGCTATGAAGCAGGTAATGCAGAGAGCAATGAAGATGGGTGCTAAGGGTATCAAAACTACCTGTTCCGGTCGTCTCGGCGGTGCGGAAATCGCAAGAAGCGAGCACTATCATGAAGGTACTATTCCCCTTCAGACCTTAAGAGCAGACATCGATTACGGTTTTGCAGAAGCAGATACCACATACGGTAAGATCGGTGTTAAGGTTTGGATTTACAAGGGTGAGGTTTTGAACGCAAAAGAGCAGTTCACAGCTAAAGAAGCTAAGCCTCAGGCTCCTAAGGGAAGAGGACCAAGAAGCAAAGGAGGCAGATAATCATGTTGTTACCTAAGAGAGTTAAATACAGAAGAGTTATGAGAGGCCGTTTAAAAGGCAAAGCTATGCGCGGTAACAAGGTTAGCTACGGTGAATTTGGCCTTCAGGCTTTAGAGCCGGCTTGGATCACAAGTAACCAGATAGAAGCTGCCAGAATAGCAATGACTCGTTAAAGTCGGAGGGCCAAGC